>JAWOEJ010000236.1:0-3048 GCA_046482845.1 Desulfobacteraceae bacterium
GATAAATAATGATTCTGCCCTTTGTATTGTCCCTTCCCCATTGCAGTGCTCAAGTTCCCCCATGGATCAGGGAGTGCCTGGCACTGGACACAAAAGAGATACAAACCGCTGTTGATCTGGGGACAGACGAGATTTTTGGGCAGCTTCCTGCCCGGTATGTGATCAAAGCCAATTTCACCCGGCTGGTAACGGATTTGAACAGAAATTTTCATAATGACGGAGAAAAAGGGGTGATTGCAAGAACGGATTATCATGGAAGGCCAGTTTTCCTTCCCGGGCAGTACCCCGAAAAAACAATGAGAAAAAGGCTGCTTCAGACCTGTTATCATCCCTTTCATGAACAATTGAGCCAAGCGGTTGAAGATCCCGGCATCAAAGCCCTGTTTGACTGCCATTCCCTGGAAGGAGTCGGCCCCTGTGATGCACCGGATGCCGGAAACAAAAGAAAGGACATTATCTTAAGCAACAATGGGGGAAAAGGGGGACAGATTGAAGCAGACCGAGGATATATCACCTGCGCCGCTGAAACACTTTTTACCATTAAGCAGGCCTTTTCTGATCAGGGCTTTTCCGTGGCTGTGAACACTCCCTACCGCGGCGGGTTTATCACCCGTCATTATGGCAGGGGTTTAATGGAAAACAATAAATTTGCCCTTCAGATTGAGATCAACCAGGATCTGTTTCTTTACCCGGGCAGTAAACGTCTCAATCCTGAACGTATTAAAAGGGTGACAGCAAAGGTACACAAGGCCTTGATTGATATCTGCTGATCTGGGGGGGAATCAAACCAGGGCGGCACTTTCCTGTTGGCTGCGCGTCTTCGACCCATTCTTTGTTGTGTCCGCCAGGACATGGGGGGTATATGGAAACATCTTCAAACTGCAGGTTTCAATATTATTTTAAAAAACCAGAGGAACTGCCTGACACGTATTTTGATAGTATTGTGTCCCTGGTCAAAGCCGGCGGGTCAGTAAACCATACATGGGTCAGCCATCATCTCAAAAATGCGTTTTTAATCGGATATGTGTTGTACAACAATAAAATTGTGGGCTGCTCTGCCTTGAAACACCCCAGGCCTGAATTTATCAAAATGGTCAGGGAAAAGGCAGGCCTTGATCTGACAGGGTTTCTGGAAAGAGGGTATACATCGGTTCTGCCTGAGTTCAGGGGCAGATTCCTGGCATCCAGTCTTCTGTCTGGCCTGACCTCCCGGGCGGGAGAAAAAAGAATCTACTCGATTATCGGGGAGGACAATATCGGCGGGCATAAAATTGCCATCAACAACAAAACCAGAAAGGTGGCTGTCTATCAGAGCAGTATGTCAGGAAAACATTTCGGCATCTGGATGCCCGAGCAGATGATTGAACCGGATATTTTTATCCGGTAATTGGTTCACTGGATCATCTTGTTTTTTGATCAGCGTCGTCCCAACAATTGCACTTCGTCGGTTTTTCCATGGAAAAACCTTATAATGGAGGTTAATAATTAAAAGACAGGTTAATGGTTATAAATTTCTGGGGCTCATCCTGGCGGTTAAAGGATTTGGTGCGGTGGACATAGGATAAAGCGGTTGTGATGCGGCTCCAGGTAAGTTCAACACCACCTGAAAACACAGAGACCAGTTTTTTTTTGTCGACACTGTGGCTGCTTCGAAAACTGTTCCCGTCAAGAAAGATATCCCTTATCATCCATTTTGTTCGGGCGGCTGCAAAAAGGTGAAGGCCGAATCTGCTTTTGTTTTTTTCAGGTCCGTATTCCGGGATCTGTGTGTTGAATGTGGTTGCCGGTTCAATGGGGAAATGGCCGAAATTTTCCGGAACATTCCATCCATATCTGCCAAGGAAACCGATTTTGGTGAATGTGCGCGCATTGCTCAAATCTCCACCCATATTGAGAATAACATCCCCGCCGTATCCCTGCATGATATTTTTCTGGAAAAGTTTTTTCTTGTAATCGTAAATCAGGCAGACAATGGGTTCATTTTCCAGCTGATGGTCCCATCCCTCAGGTTCGTTGTTGCCCAGGATATCGTGGGTCCAGGACTGTACGTCTTCAGCAAAGGACTCGGGCCCCACTATGCCTGCCCCAAACTCCAGGGTGTGCATGGATTTTTGGCTGATTTTATGAAATCCCAGTTCCGCAAAGGTGATCCCGGCATAGGGCCGGTCAGATTCAATGAGTTCTTTAGAATCAGTATCATCAGGGGTGTAAATTTTCTGGCCCAGGGTAAAGGTCAGGGCTTTTTTAAATTCAGGGGAATTGTAAAAGTTCAGCGTGTTGATTAAGGGATACAACCATTTGTGAAGCCAGGCATCATCGGGCAGGTCTGAGAGATTATACCGGCTCCAGATGAGTTTGATGCCGCTGGTGTACTGGCTGTCATCCGAAGCAAATGCATCATTTTCCAGAAAAACACTGAACCTGTGATATCCCTGTGAGCCGTCACCTGCCCGGGCAGAGGCCTGCGCTGATAAAACAGAAAAAAAGACAGAAAAGAAAATTGTGATTCCTGTTAAAATAATGAAAAATCCAGGTCCTTTATTTTGCGTAGAATTCTTTAGCAGCACCATTGTTTCCTCCTCTTTTTACAAGATAGAACCAAAAATTTCTTTGACGCTCTGGTTTTGCTCTGTTAGTATTTTTGTACCCTGATCCTTTTTATATGAAAGCCGTCAGCCGTCAGCCGTCAGTACTCAGCTAAAAGCTAACAGCTTTCATGCTTTGTTGTGTCCGCCAGGACATGTGGGTTATAATGAAGGGTGTTTAACGGATTTTTTATTATTTTGTTTTTTTTATGGCGTGTTGTCAATGTTTTTATGAAGTGCTGAACATTTTAATTGATTCCTTACAAGGTTGTATGATCATAATAAAATATGAATGCAGGGAAAAACAACCTGGCTGATTTTTCCTTTAACCCAGGCCCTGTTCTAAACATTAGCTGCCAGAAACCAGCAAAGAAAAATTTGTAATTGTTTATTGTAAGCTGATAACTGATAGCTGAGTACTGAAGGCTGAAAGCTGATGGCTTTCATTTAAAATTATGAATAT
>JAWOEJ010000249.1:0-5198 GCA_046482845.1 Desulfobacteraceae bacterium
CTCCCAGAACAATGACAGCAGAAATCAGAACGCCAAAGATCAGAACCGCAAAGATCAGAACCCAAAAGATCAGAACCAGATGGACCGGGAAGGAAAAAACCAGAACAGCCAAAATCAACAAGATCGCAATGGTTTGAAGGATCAGAAAAACACCGGGCCGGACAAGCGTCAGCCGGATCTGAATCCAGGGGACCCCGGACAAACAGAAAAGAGCGGTGAAACAGAAAAGAGCGGAAAAGAGGAGGGCAGCCAGCAGGGAAGGTCAGCCGGCAAACAGAACAAAGGGGATTCTCCTGGAAACAATAATATGAACCAAAGACTGTTGAACCGGCTTGAGGATTCACCGGGAAAGGCATTGATGCCGGCCTATGGGTCTCAGACCGTTGAAAAGGACTGGTAAACAGGAAACAGGTGGTGATATGAAAAAAATGTGGGGTTACATATGGATGCTTCTGCTTCTTGTTCCTGTGAATGGCTTTTCCATGGACGTCAGTGTTCAGGTGGACAAGACCCGTATATCTGAAAAAGACGCGGTTTTGTTCAGTGTGATTATCAAAGGCGGCAAAGGGAATGTGGACACATCGCCCATCAGGGATTTCAAGGTTATCCCCAGGGGCACCAGCACCAGTGTGAATATTGTCAACCAGAATTATTCCAGAACACTGACCCACAGGTATGTTCTGGTGCCTCGCAAACAAGGACGTTTGAAAATTCCGCCCCTTGTGGTGACAAACAATGGTGAAACATATAAAACCAGGGAAATTTTAATTGAGGTGTCAGAACGGGCTGATTCAGAGCACGAACCGGAAAAAATATTTGCCAGGGCCTTTGTGTCAAAAAACAAATTGTTTCAGGGCGAACAATGCATATATACGTTCAAGTTTTACACCCGGGTGAATTTTTCCAGGGCAAACCTTGAAGAACCTTCATTTTCAGGTTTTCTGGCCAGAGAAGCGGGTGAGAGAAAAAAATATGAAGAACAGGTACAGGGCATATCCTACAGAGTTACGGAAATCAACTATCTGCTGGTTCCGGAAACCACCGGCCGGTTGACCATTGAGCCGGCTGAGATTCTCTGCGAAATTCCAGTAAAGGACAGTCGTGATCCCTTTGGCAGTTTTTTTTCCAGCAATAGTTTTTTCAGCACTGGTTCCAGTGAAACCTTAAAAGTTGCAACCTCTGCCGAGGAAGTCCATGTAAACGCCCTTCCGCCCTACAGGGGCAGCGGGGTGTTTTCCGGTCTGGTGGGAGCGTTTGACATACAGGCCGCCCTGGACAAAAACAAGGTAATGGCAGGGGATTCAGCCACCTTTACCATTGTTGTGTCCGGCACAGGCAATGTCATGGATGCGGCCCTGCCGGAGATTTCCTTTCCAGAGTCTTTTAAGGTGTATGATGATGATCCTGAAAAAAAGGTTCAGGTGGGCTTGAAGGGATATGTTGGAGAAAAAATATTTAAAAAGGCAATTGTTCCTGTTAAACCGGGTTCCTTTGCGATTGATCCGATTCCCCTTGTCTGGTTTGATGTGAATACAAAGGCCTATAAAACCGCTTTTACTGACCCGCTCTCCCTGGTGGTTGACCCATCCACTGCCCCGGAGTCCGATGGAGGATCACATCTGTCTGACAAGTCAGGTAACCGGGCCATGGAAAAACAACAGGTTCAGCTCACAGGCCATGATATCCTTGACTTAAAAGAGGAAACAGATGTGCTTGTCTCAAAAACCAGTCTTGGTCTGGAAACTTTTCTTTTACTGCTCATGCTTCCCGGGGTCGTTTTTTTCCTTTTAAAGGGTATTCTTTTGTTTTCAAAACAAGAGGAAAGCCAGACAGCGCTTATGGAAAAGCGGGCCCAAACCCATTTAAAAAAGGCCTGTGCCCATGATCTTGACCAGAAGACCTTTCTGCGCTTCCTGTACTCAGCCCTGGTGGCCCGCATCCTGTCCCTTGCCAGTGCACCGGGAGAAAATCTTACCAGTGAGGAGGTCAGAACCATATTGCTGTCGAGAAATTATTCGTCTGATATTGTAACCCAGGCAAGTGAGATGCTTTCAGATATAGAATCGGCCCGTTACAGCGGCCGGTCCATTGATACAGGGGAAAGGAAGCGCATGCTCAAACAGCTTAACAATTTGTTTAAAAAACTGGGCAGTGTGGTGTTAATATGTATTTTCCTGTCCATGGGTTCCGTCTCTGCCCGGGCTGATGACAATACCACCCTGTTCTTAAAAGGGGTTGAGGCATACCGGTCAGGGAACTATGCTGCCTCGGCCCGGATTTTTGAAACAATTGCCAAAAACGGGGTGGAAAACCCTAAGCTCTACTATAATATCGGAAATGCCTGTCTTAAGGCCGAAGATACAGGCAGGGCCATTCTCTGGTATGAAAGGGCAAAAAAATACATTCCCAATGATGCGGATTTAAGGTTCAACCTGGAATATGCCAACAGCTTTGTAAAGGATAAAAAAGAAGGCCAGGCCCTTAAATTTGACGATATCCTGTTTTTCTGGCAGGACATTCTGCCCGCCAGATACATCCAGTACGGGGCCCTGTTCTGTTCCCTTGTCTTTTTTTCATACGCTGCCGTGCGCACCTTAAAAAGAAAACGAATTTTTACCTGGAGCGGCACTGCTGCCTTTACCCTGCTGATGATAGTGGTCCTGGCCGCTCTGTTTGATTATTATGACAACAACATGAATCCCCGGGCCGTGATTCTTCCCAGGGAGGTTCATGTCAGGTCTGGAACCTCGGATAAAGCCACAGTGCTGTTTACGCTGCACGCAGGCACTAAGGTGAAAGTCGAAAAAAAACACAACGGGTATTTAAGGATATTTTTTGCCAAAGGGAAAATTGGCTGGGTTCAACAAAAGGACTGCGGTATTATCTGATAAAAATGTAAATCCAGGTTGATTATTTTATGATAAGCTGATACTCGTTTATCAAATTTTTTATGTGAAACAACCGCTGGGGGCGGTGCTATTCAAACACCTGATCAGCGGGTGATACGGCTTTTTTAAATTTTTTTCAGTTCAAAACAATGGGAAACACATACAATGAGAGTACTTGTAACAGGCGCAGCCGGATTTATAGGCTATTATCTTTCCAGGGCCCTGCTTGAGGCCGGAAACAAGGTGGTGGGCATTGATAACCTGAATACGTATTATGATGTAAACCTTAAAAAAGACAGGCTGAAAAACCTTGCCCCCTTTGATTCGTTTGAATTCAGCCGGACAGATATTGCCGATTCACCCGGGATAAACGATTTGTTTAAAAACAACCGGTTTGATATGGTTGTCAATCTTGCCGCCCAGGCCGGGGTACGGTACAGCATTGAAAATCCAGGCGCCTATGTGGCGTCCAATCTTGTTGGATTTGCCAATATCCTTGAAGCCTGCCGCCATGCCATGCCCGATCATTTGATCTACGCCTCCAGCAGTTCTGTGTACGGGGGGAACAGAAAAATGCCGTTTTCAGTTAAGGATGTGGTGGATCACCCTGTTTCCCTTTATGCGGCCACAAAGAAATCCAATGAATTGATGGCCCATGCCTATGCCCATCTGTATGACCTGCCTGTAACCGGCCTGCGTTTTTTTACCGTGTACGGGCCCTGGGGCCGTCCGGATATGGCCTATTTTAAATTTACCCGGGCGATTCTGGAAGGCCGGCCCATTGATGTCTACAATAACGGCAATATGAAGCGTGATTTTACCTGTATTGATGATATTGTAAAAGGGGTGGTCAAGGTGATGCACAAAATCCCCGTTCCCGGCCGGGATCAACAGGAAACAGGGACATCTGCCCCCTTTAAAATTTATAATATAGGCCATAACCGGCCGGTTCCCCTGATGACCTTTATTGAAACCCTGGAAGACCTTCTAGGAAAAAAGGCAGAAAAAAACATGCTGCCCATGCAGCCCGGTGATGTGCCCTCCACCTATGCGGATATCGGCCCGTTAACGGCTGAAACAGGGTTTAAACCCAGAACCCCTTTGAAAGAGGGCTTAAGCGCATTTGTTAAATGGTATAAAAGTTATTATAAATAAATAATTCAGGCCGTGATGATCCTTTTAACTCGATCATCAAGTTTTTTGAATGCCGCCGCCCCCAGCGGTTGCCTGTCAGGAACAGCGACCGACGGAGGACTTTTTCCCTGCCAGGCTAAAAATCAAGAACTGCGGCCACTGGTCCTCATGTTTTTTTCTCTGCCCATAGTTCTTTTTTTATATATCCTATATGAGATAATTCTGGGCTACCAGATGGACAATCTTTGGAGAACCCTGATTCCATATATTGCAATAATTACCATTGCAACTGTAAGCAGCTATACAGACAAGACCAGAGAGGAAGCCTTGGAGGATAAACAGTGGCTGGATAAGCTCCAAGAGAGCACCAAGTGGAGAATTGTTGAAAACACTGAAAACAAGCTTGTTCTAAAGCCTAGGTTTGATTTTCCCTACAATATGCTTAGCAAGGAAACGGTCAGCCTTAGGTATTCAGATGAAAAAGTCACAATTGAGGGCCCCCGCTACTATGTGGACCAACTGGCAAAGGACCTGAAGGGAAGAGCCAGCAAGTGGATGAGAAGAATGGCATCATTCGGTGCCTTTGTTTTGGTCACAATCATGCTCTCCATACCGGTGGTATTTGAGTCAGGAATGTATTGGGATATGAAGATAAAATATCATAACCACTCAATGAGAAATATGGAGCAGATCCACATAGGTCATGCTGGAGAAGTTGGAAATACTGTGGATAACACAAACAACTATGGATTTGGGGCGGAAACCAAAGATCGTATAATCCATGTTGAGGACCATATGAACCTGGTAAGTACAGACAAGGATTTCCAGGCAAAGGAATATTTGATTCAGAAAGGTGGAGGACATGGAGTCAGCAGGCTCAATATTGCAGGTGACTGGGTCTTCTATTCCAGTGGTGAATCCTATAATAGGATGAATCTTGACGGTACAGAAGAAGGAACCATCTATAAGCAGGGCTATGTAATTGAGCCACATTTGATGGGAGAATAGATTTATTTCATTAATTTCGAGGACAATCATAATATATACAGGATGGATGTAAACGGTCAGAATCTTGAACGGTTCATTCATTAGTATTTCTATTGTTTTTGATCTGTCAGAAAAAATAGATAATTATATAGAGAATGAAGCTCCGGCAAAAGAGGTCGTTCTTTTTTA
>JAWOEJ010000250.1:0-3485 GCA_046482845.1 Desulfobacteraceae bacterium
AGAAGGCAAGCGACTGCTTACATGAGCAAAGGACAATACCCCGGACAGGCTGCCGGCACACCAGGACTTTCATATAAACGTCCATGCCTTGACAGGCACAACAAAGCATGAAAGCTGAGAGCTGAGAGCTGAGTACTGATGGCTGATGGCTTTCATATAAAATACACCCATACAGAAATCTTAAGGCTACAAGGTAAATGACCCAATTCATTGAAAACAAAAAAATAAGAAATATTGCTATTATTGCCCATGTTGACCATGGGAAGACCACTCTGGTGGATGCCATGTTTAAACAGAGCGGTGCATTCAGAAAGGGCAGGGAAGTTGATGAAAGACTCATGGACTCCATGGATCTGGAAAGAGAGAGGGGGATCACCATATCTGCAAAAAATTGTTCTGTAGTATGGAAAGATGTTAAAATCAATATTCTGGATACCCCGGGTCATGCGGATTTCAGTGCAGAGGTTGAAAGGGCCCTTTCCATGGTGGATGGTGCCTTACTGCTTGTGGATGCGTCTGAAGGTCCCCTGCCCCAGACACGCTTTGTTTTGAAAAAAGCACTGGCAGCGGGATTGAAAATCATAACCGTGATTAACAAGATTGACAGATCTGATGCCCGGGTGGATGAGGTGCTGGACGAGATTTACGATCTTTTTATTGATCTGGACGCAAACGACGAACAGATCGATTTTCCCGTTCTCTACGCCATAGGCAGGGACGGGCTTGCCAAAAAGGAGATGGATGAGGATGCAGAGAATTTAACGCCCCTGTTCAACACCATATTGGAAACGATTTCTCCGCCTGTATATAATCCCGAAGAACCTTTTCAGATGCTGGTGTCTGATCTGGGGTATTCAGATTACACCGGTCGTCTTGCCATTGGCAGGATAACCAATGGAAGTGTGAGTTCCAAAGATGAACTTGTTTTACTGGGTAAAAACAACAGTGTTGAAAACATCAAAGTGTCAAGTCTTCAAATCTACCAGGGGGCAGGTCCCCAAAAAGCAGATTATGTGGAGCCCGGTGATATTGCTGTGGTTTCCGGTACAGATAATTTTAAAATAGGCGATACCATATGCACACGGGAATATCCCAAAGCCCTGGACCGCATTACTGTAGATGAAGCAACGGTTTCCATGCGGTTTACCACATCAAATTCTCCTTTTTCCGGCCTGGAAGGAAGGTATGTGCAGTCCGGCCGGATCAGGGAACGCCTGGAAAAGGAAGCCCTTGCCAATGTAGCCATAAGTGTTGAAGACACAGATGAAAAAGGGGTTTTCGACGTAAAGGGAAGGGGAGAGTTCCAGATGGCCATTCTGGTTGAAACCATGCGCCGGGAAGGCTTTGAATTATGTGTGGGCAGACCTGAGGTGATCTATAAAACCGGGGAAAACAATGAAAAGCTTGAGCCCGTTGAGACCCTTTATGTGGACTGTGATGAGATTTTTACAGGGGTTGTCACAGAAAAACTCTCCATTAGAAAAGGCCGGCTGGTCAATCTGGTCAACAAACGGGGACGGGTCAACATGGAATTTTCCGTTCCGTCCCGTTCCCTTATCGGATACAGGGACGAGTTTCTCACAGATACCAAGGGAACAGGTATTATGAATTCGATTTTCAGCGGGTATGAACCCTACAGGGGGGATTTTCCCACCAGAACAACCGGATCCATCGTGTCTGACAGAAAAGGAAAGGCTGTTACCTATGCATTGTATAATCTGGAACCCAGGGGCAGACTGATGATCACCCCGGGCACCCCTGTGTATGAAGGCATGGTTATCGGGGAGCACAGCAAACGTCAGGATATTTATGTCAATCCCTGTAAAGAGAAAAAACTCACCAATATGAGGGCATCGGGTAAGGATGAGAGCACTGCCTGCTCGCCGGTAAAACCGCTGACACTGGAGCATGCGCTGAACTTTTTAAATTCCGATGAACTGGTTGAAGTGACCCCTTTAAGTATAAGAATCAGAAAAAAAATCCTTGCAAAACAGAATCGATGACCGTATAATTATTTTGTGTTCAAAGTATTTTTTCATTTTATTCTGTAAATTTTAAAGGATATAATTATGACAGATTTTAAAGCAGATGCCCTTCCCTTACTTATTGGAAGCCTGCCCATGAAAGACCATAAAGCAGCAACAGAACTGATTCTTAAATATACACCTGAAATCCCTTTGTGGGCCCAGCTGCCCTTTTACAGGGAAGAAGGCATGATGGCCCAGTTTCTTCCCGGAATGCCGGGCCTGACAGAATCTGAAAAGGGAAAGCTTTTTATTGATACAGCAGGTGCTGATTTTGATGAAGCCTACCTTGCTTTTTTTGAAGAGTATCTTTCCATTACTGAAGCAGACGGGGATATCACCCAGTCCAGATTTACCCTGACCCCTGAAGCCGGCCGGGGGTTTAAGGAATTTTTAAACCAGATTGACAGCCTGGAAACAAGACCTGTTGCTTTAAAGGGTCAGGTGTCAGGTCCTGTTACCTTTGCCACCGGGGTGACAGATCAGGATGACCGGGCGATTTTCTACAATGATCAGCTTCGGGATGCAGCTGTAAAACATCTTGCCATGAATGGAAAATGGCAGGCAAAGGAGTTTGCAGCAAGGGGGGTAACACCCATTATTTTTTTTGACGAGCCCGGTCTTGCCGGTTTTGGCACCTCTGCCTTTATTACCATAACAAGGGAGGATGTGACATCCGTTCTTGGGGAAGTCATTGAGGCGGTTCACAGTGAAAACGGCCTGGCAGGGGTCCATGTATGTGCCAATACAGAATGGGATATACTTCTGGAGTCAGATATCGATATTATCAGTTTTGATGCCTATTCTTTTTTTGACAAATTTATATTGTATCCTGACATGATCAGATCATTTATTAAAAAAGGAAAAATTCTCGCCTTTGGTATTGTGCCCACTTCTGATGTCAAAGATATTGCAGGGGAAACCCCCCAAAGCCTTTTTGACAGACTAACAGGCCAGATCAAAGAATTAGAAAAACTTGGCATATCACAAAGAGATATTCTTAAACAGGCTTTGATTACCCCCAGTTGTGGCACAGGATCCCTGGATTTTGATTCGGCAGAAAAAGTGCTTCAGCTCACCCGGGATCTGTCAAAAAGGCTTTTGGGGGTTTCCTCTGCAATATCTTTGACATCGGAAGTGGGCACAATACCAAAGGCGAGAATTTTTCCTTTTTCAAAAAATGTTCTGATCATGTCAGGATACAATATAAATTTGTCAAAAAAAGAATAGGCATCAAAACTGATAATATCGATATCTGACTCCAGAAGTATATCCCATTCTGTATTGGCACACACATGGACCCCTGCCAGGCCGTTTTCACTGTGAACCGCCTCAATTGGGCAGATCTGTATGAAAATGAGCAAGAGGTCCTCTGTGTAATGGGAGCAGGGCCTGCGGTTTCTAAAATTATGCAGGCGGCGGTAGATCTGAAGGGCGAGTACGGTGTAGAGACAAGAATAC
>JAWOEJ010000281.1:0-11933 GCA_046482845.1 Desulfobacteraceae bacterium
AAAAAAAATCAGGTGTCTGGGAAACCATGGAGGATAATTTTGAAAAAAAGCAGTGATGTGGCCATCATTGGAATGGGGTGCATCTTCCCTCAAGCCAATGGACTCAAGGAATTCTGGAAACTTATTTTTAACGGCAAAGATGCCATAACTGAAATCCCTGAAAAAACCCACTGGTCCTTGAAGGATTTTTATGACAAAGATCCCTCAAAACCCGATCACACCTATTGCAGTAAAGGCGGGTTTATCCCGGAAATCTCCTTTGATCCTGCACAGTTTGGAATGCCGCCCAATAATCTTGATGCAACAGATACGTCACAGCTTCTGGGCCTTCTTGTGGCTGAAATGGCCCTTGACGATGCAGGGTTTTCTGAACATAAAACCTTTAACCGGGAAAAGACCAATATCATCCTTGGTGTCACAGGCACCCAGGAACTGGTGATTCCTTTAGGTGCGCGCCTGGGCCATCCCATATGGAAAAAAGCCCTTGAGGAATCCGGTATTTCCAGGGAAAAAACAAGAGAAGTGGTAACACGGATCTCCTGCGCTTATACACAGTGGCAGGAAAACTCTTTTCCCGGTCTTCTCGGCAATGTGGTTGCCGGACGGATTGCCAACCGGCTTGACCTTGGCGGCACCAATTCTGTTGTTGATGCCGCCTGCGCCAGCTCTTTGAGTGCCATCCACCTTGCTGTCATGGAGCTTGTCTCTGGTAAATGCGATTTGTCTGTCACCGGCGGGGTAGATACCCTAAATGATATTTTCATGCACATGTGCTTTTCCAAAACCGGGGTTCTCTCCCATACAAGTGATGCCAGGCCCTTTTCAAAGAATGCCGACGGCACAGTTCTCGGCGAAGGCATCGGCATGGTGGTGCTTAAACGGCTGAAAGACGCAGAAAAGGATAAAGACAAAATATATGCCGTTATCAAAGGGATAGGCACATCCAGCGACGGCAGATCCGGCGGTATTTATGCCCCCAGTGCCCGGGGCCAGCAGAGAGCCCTGACAGCCGCATACAGAGAAGCAGACATTGACCCCTGCACTGTGGAGCTGATAGAGGCCCATGGAACCGGAACCCGGGTTGGGGATAAAATCGAATTCACTGCATTAAAAGAATTTATCCAGGACCATAAAAAAAAGGCTTTCTGCGCTGTTGGATCAGTAAAATCCATGATCGGCCACGGCAAGGCAGCTGCAGGCGCAGCAGGACTCATAAAGTCAGCTCTGTGCCTTTATCACAAAGTGATTCCCCCAACCCTCAAGGCAAGGGAGCCTGACCCTGATCTTGACATTAATGCCACTTCTTTTTACCTTAATGACCGGTCAAAACCCTGGATGGGCCAGCATGGGCAACCAAGACGATCAGGGGTAAGCGCCTTCGGGTTTGGCGGGAGCAATTTCCATGCTGTACTGGAGGAACATAAAAACAGGAAAGAACATATTTCCTGGGACGGCAGCATTCAGATAGCGGCCTTTTCAGCAGAATCCAGAAATGCATTAAAAGAAAAAATTATCAAATTCCAGGACAGTCTGGTTTTCCATAAAAACGCTGATTCAAGGGAAAAAACCAGGACGCTTGCCTGGCATTCAGCCCTTTTAAGAAAGGAATTCTCCATAGAAGACCCCTTTAGATTCCTGTTTTTAATAAAAGAAAGTGATGATATCCAGTCCCGCATTAAACAGGGAGCGGCCCTGCTTGATGCCAGTCCTGAGGCCCCATGGAATAAATCCGGATTTTTTTATGGATGCAGAGGAAAATCAGGAAAACTGGGGTTTTTGTTTCCAGGTCAGGGAAGCCAGTACATGGACATGGGAAGAGATCTGATATCCATGTTTCCCCAGGCAATGGAAGCCTTTATTATGGCAGAAAAAAGCTTTTCCATGGAATGGGGCAGCCGGAAACCTGATCCTTTAAATCAATACATCTTTTCTCTGCCCGCCTGTAACCAGGACAGAAAAACCGCTGAGGAAAGGCTGAGAAGCACAGAGATTGCCCAGCCTGCCATAGGGGCAGTAACCCTTGCCATACTGGAAATTCTGAAATATTTCAGGGTTGAACCAGATGCTGTCTGCGGCCACAGTTTTGGCGAATTGTCTGCTTTGTATGCAGCCGGAAGATTGAGTAAAACAGACTATCTTTTGCTTGGAACGGCACGGGGCAGATTTATGGCGGAAGCACCGGAAAATTTGCGTGAAAAAGGGGCCATGCTGGCGGTAAACGCCCCTTTATCAAAGATTGAAGACATGATTGCCTCAAAACAGCTGGACCTGATACTGGCCAATCGAAACAGCCCTGACCAGGGCGTGGTTTCCGGCAGAGCAGACGAGATCAGCCGGGCAGCAGATCTGTTTAAACAGGAAAAAATCAGGACCATCAGGCTGCCTGTATCTGCGGCCTTTCATACCCCTTTTATTGAAAATGCTGCCCAGCCCTTTAAAGACCGCCTGAAAAACATACAGATAAAAAAATCTGTTCTGCCTCTATTTTCCAACACAAGCGGAAAAATCTACCCGGCTTCGGAAAACAGTGCAAAATCCCTTATTGCCAGCCAGATGCTGAACCCGGTCCTGTTTCTTGAAAACATTGAGACCATGTTCAACAGCAATATCACCACATTTCTGGAAGTTGGTCCCAAAAATGTATTGACCGGGCTGTCAAAATCTATTTTAAAAAATAAAAAAGCGGATGTCGTCGCCTTTGATGCGTCTTCAGGCAGACGAAAAGGAATAGAAGACCTGGCTCAAACCCTTTGTTTTCTTACATCACAGGGGTTTTCTGCTGATCTGACAAAATGGGAAGACCCGGCTGAAAAACCAGCAAAAATAATCATGCGGATCCCCCTTACCGGAGCCAATATAAAACCTGAAAACCCATGCGATATTCCCGTTTCTGATCTGTCAGCTCCCAGAGAAAAAAGTGTAACCCAAGATAACAGTGTACAAAGAGATTCCCTGCAGGGGGGACATGCCCCCCATATGGTATCAAGGGAACAATACCCGGAAAAGCCGCAAAAAACCAGTACCCCTCCTGAAAAAGTCAATACCGGCAGGAAAAGACACAATCCGTATCCATCAGAGGTAAAATTTTTAAATCCATTAAAAACGGAAAAAGAAAACAGCATGAAACACGTTGAAACTGAAAAATATTCTTCAGACCCTTCCCTGCTGTCCAATGCTATGAATATGGTTCAAAAGGGTCTTGAATCCATTACCTCCCTTCAGGCCCAGACAGCAAAAGCCCATGAAAAATTCCTTGAAACCCAGGCAGCTGCAGGCAGTGCACTGGAGCGGATGATGGAGCAGACCCGGGGATTTGCCGAGCACATCACTTCTCAGGGCTTTATTCAGAAAAATAATTTTTCTGCTGAAAAGGAAGCCTGGTGTGATGAAGATCAAAATCCCAGCGGTTCTGGAAATCACAGTCATGGGTATTCTGACGATCAAAATCAGGGGGGGGCTAAAAATCAGGGCGTTTGTAAAAATATGGGTCTAAAAACCCCATGTGAACCAGAGGATACGCCTGCACCAGGTGAGCCGCTGGATACATTGGCCCCAAATGCGAAACAGAAATCACCTGCCCCTGATACCTTGAGTGCCATTTCCGGAAATCAGAAAAATTCAGGCATGGACAAAGAAAAAATCCAGGCGTTGATTTTTAAAACCATAAGCACTCTTACAGGTTTTCCAGTGGAAATGCTTGAGCCGGATATGGACATAGAATCAGATCTGGGCATTGATTCCATTAAACGGGTTGAAATTGTTGCCAGACTTGAAAAAGAACTCCCTGAGGCCAAAAGTCTTACCCCGGAAAACATGGGAACTTTAAAAACCCTTAATGATATATGCCTGGCCCTGGAAAACAAAGATGAAACAGATGAAACAAAAGAAAATCTGACTTCCCTGGCAACAGATAAAAAACAAACCGACCATGCCCAATTGTCTGACATCTCTTCCCAAGAAACCCAACCTGACCAGACCATGCAAGGAACCCAACCTGACCAGACCATGAATGTTCTGGTTAAAACCATAAGCAGTCTTACCGGTTTCCCCGAAGAAATGCTTGAGCCGGACATGGACCTGGAATCTGATCTTGGCATTGACTCCATTAAACGGGTTGAAATTGTTGCCAGACTTGAAAAGGAGCTCCCTGAGGCCAAAAGTCTTACCCCGGAAAATATGGGAACCTTGAAAACCCTTAATGATATATGTCTGGCCCTGGAAAACAAAGGGGAAAAAACAACAAAAAATGTCAGGCAGGATCACACAAAAAAAAAAATCCTTCGCCAGACCATAACACTGAACCGGCATCCCATTGACCAGGTAAGATTTCATAATGGTGCCAGGATAACCATTGCTGCCGGCAAAAGAATTTATATTACCCGGGAAGATTCCGGGATTTCCCAGACGTTTGAAGACCAATTCAAAAAAAAAGGGTTTAAGACAAAACTCATTGATATCAGTGACCAATCTGTTCATCCTGAAGATGCTGCAGGCCTTGTCATTGTCTCAGATGCTCTGTCCCAAAAAAACAACAACAGGACTTCTGAGGGAAGATCAACCCATCCTGACATATGCAGCAGAGAATTTTTAAAATCTGCATTTTTTCTGGCAAAAAAGTTTGGTCCATTTTTGATGAAATCTGCTTCAGAACAGGGCGGTTTTTTTGCAACGGTTTCCTTTCTTGGCGGTGATTTTGGATTTCATGAAACAATCCAGTGTGATCCCTTTCAGGGAGGCCTTGGCGGGCTTTCAAAAACAGCAGACAAAGAATGGGACAATGTACTGTGCAAAAGCATAGATCTGCCCTTTTCTCTGGACATATGCCGTAAAAAGGCGGAGGCTGTTGTGCCTCTGCTTATGACGCGGGGCAGTGTTGAGATTGGAATAATCAATGATTCAGCTGTTTTTTTAGAACCTTTGGCAGATGAAAAAAATCCTGAGGATAAAAACACAATCCCCCTGAACAAAGACGATGTTGTTGTTGTCACTGGGGGTGCCAAAGGGGTCACTGCAAAATGCGCCCTTGAGCTTGCAAAAAAATACTGTGTAAAACTGGTGCTCATCGGCAGATCCGACGATCCATATCAAAAAAACGAACCTGACTGGTTAATTCCCCTTGAAAATGAGGCTGACATAAAAAAGAAAATTCTTGAAAAAATTTTCAGGGGCCAGAAAACCACCCCAGCTGAACTGGAAAAAAAATACCGGGAAATTGCCTCCAGCCGGGAAATAAAAACAAATATTAAACAAATCACATCAGCAGGGTCACAGGTAAAATATTTTTCAGGCGACATCAGAAACAGACACCGGGTCAATGAGATAGTAGATGCGGTCAAAAATACATTTGGCCCTGTTACAGCTGTTATTCACGGTGCAGGTATCCTGGAGGACAAATTAATCTGTGATAAAAATGAAGCGCAGTTTTCCAGGGTGTTTGACACAAAGGTTATGGGGGTGACCAACCTTGCCAAAGCAGTAAGAGCAGAAAATCTGAAATTTTTCATCCTGTTTTCATCGGTGGCTGCCAGGACAGGTAATAAAGGCCAGGCAGACTACGCCATGGCCAACGAGGTATTAAACAAATACGCCCAGAAAAAAGCAAAGGAAAATACCAGCTGCCGATTTATCTCCATCAACTGGGGCCCATGGGAAGGGGGGATGGTATCACCGGGGCTGCAGCAGGAATTCCTCAAACGGGGGATCGATCTCATTTCTCTGCAAACCGGAGCGGAAAAACTCATTGAAGAAATGGAGATCAATTCAAACCATGATGTTGAAGTGACCATCGGTGCAGGAATTATCCCGCAAAAAACAAGTGTTCCTTTGAAAAACAAGCCTGTATGTGCACCAGCAGACAATATTTTTTCAACAGCCTTTACCCAGCCGGCAGGCATTGACACCTGTCCTGTTCTAAACGCCCATATCATCGACAATGAACCTGTGGTTCCCTTTGCCCTTTTTGTGGAATGGTTTGCCCATGGGGCAGAGTATGCAAACCCTGGACTGTACTTTGCCGGGCTTGATCGAATGAGGCTGTTTAAGGGCATCAAACCCGGAACCAGCAACATTGACATTGATATCAGAACGGGAAAATGCACACGGGCAAACACAAAGTTTGAAACAAAAATTCAGGCAGTTTCCAGTACAGCAGACCAGAGACAGTGTTGCCATGCCAGCGCCACAGCTGTTCTCACAAACAAACTGCCTGATCCGCCTGTACACCCTGATCCGCCTAAACACAATGAGTCAATCCTCAGGGACATGAAGCCCTTTTCCATGTCCGCTCAATCCGCTTATGAAACCATCCTTTTCCACGGTACCCTGCTCCAGGCCATAAAAAAAATTACAGGCTGTTCTGCCAGAGCAATTGAGGTGACTGCATCAAGGTCAGGGTCTCCGTCAGCCTGGATTAAAAAACCATTTAAAAAGAAATGGACAATAGATCCCCTGCTCCTGGATGCCGCCTTTCAGGCTGCCATTCTATGGTCCTATGAAAATACAGGACAGGTCTGCCTGCCTTCCTATATGGACAAGGTCAGAATCTACTCATCCTATGCCAAATCCAGGGGAGATGTAAGCATCATCCTGATAGTAAATGAAAGGGATACCTACGGGTTAAAGGGGGACATTACCTTTATTGACGAAAACGGCATTGTGCTGGCAGAAATAATGGGGTTTGAAGCAACCATGGATGCAAACCTGATCCACAGATTCACCCCCCCCAAAAAAAGCCCGGAAAAAAAAGCAGTTTTTACCAGAGAACAGATCCTCTCCTTTGCCCAGGGCAGTCCTTCCAAAGCCTTTGGTGAAAAATACAAAATCTTTGACAAAAAGCGTAAAATAGCCCGTCTTCCCCGGCCTCCCTATTTTTTTATGGACCGGGTGGTAAAAACTGACCCCAGGCAATGGGAAATGACACCAGGGGGATGGATAGAAGCAGAATTTGACATTCCTGAAAATGCCTGGTATTTCCAGGCAGACAGATCTGATACGATTCCGTTCTGCATCCTTCTTGAAATTGCCCTTCAACCCTGTGGATGGCTGGCTGCCTATGCAGGCTCTGCCCTGCACAGTGACAAGCGGCTTTTTTTCCGCAATCTCGGGGGCGAGGCCAGATTGATGCACCAGATCCATAACACAATGGGAACCATCACCATGCGCTCCTCCATGACAAATGTTTCCCAGGCTGGCGGATTGATCATTCAGGATTTTAAAATGGAAATTCTTAAAAACCATAAAATCCTCTACAAAGGGACCACTAATTTTGGATTCTTTACAAAACAGGCCCTGTCCAGTCAGCCTGGCATCAAGAACAGTCCCTTTGATTATACCCCGTCCAAAAAGGAAATCGATGCCTCATCTTCCTTTGAATTCCCCCCTGAGGCGCCGATTCACCCCGGGGACCTGGATTGCGGAAAATACAATTGCGGAAAAAACAAAGGCATGCCGTCAAAAGCACTTTTGATGATTGACAGGATATCCCTTTTTATTCCAGACGGCGGAATCCATGGGAAAGGATACATAAAAGCTGAAAAAATTATTGATCCAGATGAATGGTTTTTCAAGGCCCATTTTTATGAGGACCCGGTATGCCCGGGCTCTTTGGGTCTTGAATCCTTTCTTCAGACCCTCAGGTTCTTTGCCTTGAAAACCTTTGATATCTCACCTGAAAATTACCAGATTCAGGCAGGAGATACGCCCCACAAATGGCAATACCGGGGACAGATCACCCCTGAAAACAAGAAAGTTGAAGTCCAGGCCCATATCCGGGAAATTATTTCAGAAGAGGCCATTGTTATAGCAGCAGATGGCATACTTTCCGTTGACGACAGGGTCATCTACAGTATGGAGAATTTCTCAATCCAGATGGTTCCAAATCCTGAACCTGCAGAGTGTTCAGAACCGGCATGGCCGGCCCATGATCATCTACCCGGCTGAAACGAAAAATAAAACAGAAGTCTTCCGCCCCAGCGGTTGCCTGTCAGGAACGAGAATAGAGACAAACCATGTTAAAATTTCTTCACGCAGCTGACATTCATCTGGACAGTCCTTTAAAAGGGCTTGAGGCCTATGAGGATGCCCCGGTTGATGAAATACGGGGAGCAACCAGAAAAGCCTTTGACAATCTTATATCCCTGGCCATTGAAGAACGGGTGGCCTTTGTTTTGATTGCCGGAGATCTCTTTGACGGTGACTGGAAAGACTATAATTCAGGAATTTTTTTTGCAAACCGGATGGGAAAGCTGGCCAGGGAGGGAATAAAGGTATTTATCGTCTCTGGAAACCATGATGCAGCCTGCCCGATCACAAAAACAATGGCCCTGCCCGATAATGTCACTTTGTTTTCCCGGGGAAAAACCCAGTCTGTCACCCTTGAAACCCAAGGCGTGATCATCCACGGTCGCAGCTATCCCTCACGCACGGTAACAGACAACCTGGCATCCAGTTTTCCTGAACATACCCCGGGTTATCTGAATATCGGACTGCTCCACACCTCTCTGACCGGTCACACCGGCCATGAGACCTATGCGCCCTGCACTCTGGACGACCTTAAATCCAAGGGGTATGACTACTGGGCCCTGGGTCATGTCCATCAAAGAAAAATCATCTCAGAAAATCCCTGGATTGTATTTTCTGGAAATATTCAGGGCCGCCATATAAGGGAAACCGGTCCTAAAGGTGCTGTCCTTGTCCATGTAAAAAACGACACCATCCACCGGGTGGAACATCGCGAACTGGATGTGCTGCGCTGGGCCATATGCCAAACGGATGTATCCAGGTCCGCCACCCAGGATATGATTCTTGAACAGGTCCGCAGTTCAATGGAAAAAAAACTTGAATCGACCAAAGGAAAACCATTAGCTCTCAGGCTTGAGCTTATGGGAAGCAGCCCTTGTCACAATGACCTTCACAGCCGGTTTGAACACTGGACAGAAGCCTTTCACACAATTGCCGCAGGTCTTGGGCAGACCTGGCTTGAAAAGGTAAAGATAAGTACCCGTCGTAAAACCGGATCAAAGGATGTTTCAGGGGAAAACGCCCCCTTTTCAGATATAATCAAGGCCGTTGAAAATCTGAATTTGAATCAGGGAGAACTTACAGAAATGGATTTGGATATTGCCAGCCTCAAGGGAAAGCTCACCTCTGAACTTATACAGGAAAATCCTGTTTTTTCAGGTGATCAGGACGCATTGACAGAGCTTAAAGACAGTGTCAGGGAATTATTGATCTCAAGACTGATGCACAAAGAAACCAGGTTATGAGAATTAAACGCTTAGACCTTAAAGCCTTTGGCCCCTTTACGGATAAGGTTTTAAATTTTAACTGCGAAACCCCGGGACTTCATATTATTTTCGGTGCCAATGAAGCCGGGAAAAGCAGCGCACTGAGAGCATTAAAGGTGCTTTTATACGGCTTTCCACAGCGAACCACGGATAATTTCAACCATCCCAACAACCAGCTTCTGGTTGGCGGATGTCTTGAAGAAGCCCATGGAAAGCAGCTGACATTTTACCGCCGCAAAAAGAGAAAAGCAGACATTGTTGATTCCCAGGGGAATCCCCTGGAAGCTGATATTTCTGACCGCTTTCTTCAGGGGATTGAGTTCTCTGTTTTTGAATCCCTGTACGGCATTGACCATAAAACACTTGTCCAGGGAGGGAAGGATATCCTGGATCAAAAGGGAGAAGTCGGCCAGGCGCTCTTTTCTGCGGGTGCAGGCATAACTTCCCTGAAAGATATTCAGGACAGTCTGGATAAAGAGGCAGAAAATCTGTTCAAACCCCGGGGAAGCACCCAGAAAATAAGCCTGACCCTTAAAAAATATAAGGATTTCAAAAAACAGGTAAAGGAAAAAAGTCTTCATTCCGGCAAATGGAAGGAACATAACCAGCGTTTAAATGAAGCCCGAATTCAACAAAAACAACTTGAACAGGAAAAAAACAGAATCGCTGCTGAACTGGAACGTCTGAAAAGGCTTAAACGGGTTATACCCCAAATGGCAAGGCTTGAAAATCTCCAGAATCAGTTAAGGGATTTTGGAGATGTGGTGATCCTGCCAGAACAATTCCAGAAAAATAACCAGAAACTCGACCTGGATATCCAAAACACCCAGTCCCTGCTGGACCATAACCGGGAAAGACAAAAAAAGCTTGATGAAACAATAAGGGCTGTTGTTGTAAACCAGCCCATCCTTGATCATGCCGAGGCCATTGAAGACCTCCATCAACGGCTGGGAGAATACCGCAAGGGCTTAAAAGACCGCAGCCGGCTGGACGGCATGAGAATTGCCCGGCGGAAAGATGCCGGCGCTTATCTGGAAGCTGTCCGTCCGGACCTGACACTCAAAGAAGTAGACGTTTTAAAACCGGTGCTGAATCGGAAACGAACCATTCAGGAGTTAAGTACCCGCTATGAATCCATGGTCCAGAGAAAATCTGATTTAGGCCGGCACATAGATGATGCTGTAAAAGAAATAGAAATAATAACAGAAACCCTGTCCCGTCTGCCAGAGGTCAAGGAGAGCAAAGAACTGGTCAATTCAATTAAACTGACCCGGAAACAGGGTGATATCGACGGATTAATAGAAGAACTCTCCCGGGACATATCAGGCACCCAGAGCGCATGTCAGTCAAAACTCAACAGGCTTGGGTTATGGCCGGGAAAACTTGATGACCTGCCTGGATTGAATCTGCCCATGGGGGAAACAATAAGGCGTTTTGAAACGGATTTCAACAAAATTGAAAACACAAAAAACCAATACAAAAAAGAACAGGAAAAACTCAAAACAGAACTAAAAGCCGCTTTAACCAGTGCCAGAGAAGTTGAATACAGTGGAGATATCCCCACAGAACACACCCTCAATCTTGCAAGACAGAAAAGACAGAAAGGATGGGACCTGCTGTTGAGACAATGGGTAAACAAGGAAGATGTCAGCGCCGAGGCAGAAAAATACGAAAAGGGAAGTCTGCTTCACCTGGCCTATGAAAAACAGGTTGTAATCTCAGATCATATTGCAGACCGCATGAGACGGGAAGCAGACCGGATTGCAAAGGCCGCAGCCCTTAAGGCCAGAATAGAAAGTCTTGAGCAGGCCCTCCTGGAAATCAGTCTTCATAAAAAAACAGCAGACAACCAGAAAATCAAAAAACAAGAAGCATGGCAGGCCCTGTGGAAACCATCAGGCATTTCTCCGCTTCTGCCTGAAGAAATGCTGGCATGGCTTATGGATATGGACCGCCTCCGCTCCAAAGTAATTGAACTGTCACATAAAAAACAGGCAATTGCAAAGCACAAAGAAGTCAGGCTAAAGCATTGCACCATTCTTGTCAATGAACTCAAAAAACTGGATAGGGTGAACACTCTTTCTGAAAAAGAATTGATCGCACCGGCACTTGCAGCTGCTGAATCAGCCCTGGAAGACATCCAGAATACCAGAGCCAAATACAATAAACTCATGGAATCCCGGACCCGGGCCGCAAAAACCCTTGAAAAACTTGAAAAAGAACTGAAAAAAGCTGAAACACTTGATGCAGAATGGCATGAGAACTGGGAAAAAGCATTAAAAGGACTTGGGCTTACCCAGAAAATTTTGCCCAGTGAAGGTATGGATATTTTTGATACCCTGGACAACTGCTTTACAAAACTTAAAGAAGCAAATGAATTTCAAAGCCGAATCAAAGGGATTGACCGGGACACTGAAAAATTTATTGCTGACATTAACGCCCTGGTCCACAAAACAGCACCTGAACTAAAGGAGTTGTCCCCGGATCAGGCAGTCCTCCATCTGCGGGATATGCTGGTAAAAGCCAGGCAAAACAGAGATTGGACTTCTTAATCCTGAAACATTAACTTTTGAAGATATTCGACAGCATGCTATTGTTCATCAAGGGAAAGATGAACTTGGAACTGTGAAAAAACTGATGGATTACTTG
>JAWOEJ010000329.1:0-2900 GCA_046482845.1 Desulfobacteraceae bacterium
TCAATAATGGCGGATGCCGGCATGTCCCAGGTGTTCATGATTTTTCCCCGCAGGGGCATGATGGCCTGAAACCGCCTGTCTCTGGCCTGTTTGGCCGACCCGCCTGCAGAATCTCCTTCCACAAAAAACAGTTCTCTGCGCTGCTGGTCATCACTGGTGCAGTCTGACAGTTTGGCCGGCAGCACAATGCCGTTGGAAGCCTGTTTCCGGGTAATTTTTTTGGATTTTTTTATCCGGGACCGGGCATGTTCAATGGCCAGGTCAGCCAAAGCCTCTCCCAGTTCCACATGCTTATTAAGCCAGAGGCTGAAGGCATCCCGCACCTTGAGGTTCACCAGGTTGGCACAATGCCGTGATGACAGCCGTTCTTTGGTCTGGCCGGAAAACTGGGCCTCTGACAATTTGACAGACAGTACATATCCCACATTGTTCCAGATGTCTTCAGGTGCCAGAAACAGATTTTTGGGCAAAAGGTTTCTAAATTTGCAGAACTCCCGCAAAGATTCCAGCAGCCCGGATCTGAATCCATTGACATGGGTGCCGCCCATAGGGGTGGGAATCAGGTTTACATAGCTTTCTTCCATGCCTGATCCGGTTTCCGTCACCCAGTTGACGGCCCATACAGCCTGGAAATCTTCTGTCTGGCAGTTTGCGCTGAAGGGTTTTGGAAACAGGGTTTTATGGTCTTTAAGATGTTCGTTCAAATATTCATCCAGACCATGGTCATACACCCAGGTGTGTTTTTCTCCTGAGGCTTCATTCAGAAAACTGGTTTTCAATCCCCTGCACAGAACCGCCTTTGATTTTAAGGCCTTTTTAATGGCTGTCTGGGAAAAAGTGGTGCGTTCAAAATACCCGGGGTTGGGGAAAAAATGTACCTGGGTGCCGGTGACTTTCTTCGGGGTTTGCCCTGTTATTGCCAGGTCCGAGATCTTTGTTCCGTTTTCAAACCCGATGGAAAACTTTTGTCCATTGCGTAAAATAGTGATATCGAGTCTGGATGACAGGGCATTGACAACAGACACCCCCACCCCGTGCAGACCCCCTGAAAATGCATAGTCTTTGTTGGAAAACTTGGCCCCGGCATGCAGCCGTGTCATGATCAGTTCCACTCCTGATATGCCTTCTTCTGGATGGATATCCACAGGCATTCCCCGGCCATTGTCCGTTACAAGGATGCTGTTATCCTTTTTGAGGATCACATCAATGGTGTCGGCAAATCCGGCAATGGCTTCATCAACACTGTTGTCGATAACTTCGAATACCAGATGGTCCGGACTGGTGGTGTCTGTATACATTCCGGGCCGGCGTTTGACAGGGTCCAGGCCTTTGAGGATTTCGATGGACCCGGCATCATATCTGCCGGTCCGGCCGGCTGGTTCATCTTTTGAATCAATTGATTTCATGTATTATTTAGAGTTGTGCTATGGAAACTAATTCTTTATATTGGTCTTTGGTATATCCGGGTATTTGCATATAATTTATTTAAACATGACCATATAGCACTTTCAAACAAAAAGGTAAAACATTACAAAATATTCTCCCATGACTGATCTGCCTTACCCATTTGAGGAAAAAAACTTTACAGTTTTATGGGCATCTCTCGATGAAGAAAAAAAAATTGACCTCGTCACCCGGGCTGCGGCCCTGCCACCCTCTTTGGGAATACTTCCGGTTATTCACGCTGTATTATCCCATTACTTTTCACTTCGTACTGCTGCCCAGAAAACCCTTGGTATTATCCAGACCAAGGTCCTGGCCATGCTCGACCACCCTGAAAACCAGCAGCTATATACCCGGGGATTAAAAGAGTCTGCCATAGTTTCTGCCCGGATCTACCAGCATCTTACATCTGACATATCCTTGAACGAAAGCATTTATATGTTTAAAACCCTGGTGGGATTTGGTGACAGCGGGTCGTTTTTTGCCTTTAAATCCATGCGTAACGGTATTGTCAGTGTAACTGCCATGCAAAAGGCTGTGTACCTGGTAACTGAATCCCAGCGCCTTACTTTTATTGATCAGTATCTGCAGTCTTCTCCGGAAATTCGTTTAAAATATGCCGCTGTCTTCAAGAAAATGCTCAATAATATCAAATCCCGGGAATCGGTAATTGACTTTTTTAACAGCCTGTTTGACCGCAAACGGGATGCAGATCCCTTTTTAAACAACATTCCTGAAGGTTTGCGGGATCCGGACAGTCTGCTGAAAAATGAAATTCAATCCCAGGCACCTGCGGTTAAAATAAAGGGCCTTAAAGCACTGTCCATGCTGAAAGGAAAACTGCCCGAAGACCTGCTTGCCCACATCCTTGAAACCGAGGAGGTGAGAAAAATCCGAGAAGCAGTGTACAGCCTGATTGAAAATTCATCCATGGGGTTGTATCCCCAATTGTTTAAACCGGTTTTCCGCCTGTTTTTAAAAGCTGACACCCAGGAGGCTTTCCATGCTTTCAAGGCAATGATAGTAACCGGTAAAAAGCCGGTGCACGTTCTTATCAACCAGGCAAGAAAAACCCATCCAGATCTTATACCGTTGCTTAAGACGGAACTTGCCGGTTTATCCAGACTTTCCTTTTTTATTATCCAGGATATTGCCCTGAATAAATCCCAATACCAGGATACCAACTATGATATTAACCTGGCCTGTATCCTGGGTATTGTTAAAAAAAGACCGGAACGGGTGGTACGGTTTATAAAAGCCTATTATGACAGGCCTGCCCAAAAACAGTCCCGTCAAATTTTTGATTTTATGGAAAAGGCCAAATCCATGCTGGATCTGGAAAAGCAGGATATTACCTCCTGGCCTGCAGCCATGGTGCACAACTTTCAGCAACTGCCAAAAAAACAAAAATCCCTTTTTTCAGCAGTGTTTCACGATCCCGTCAAAAAAAAGCTGGA
>JAWOEJ010000359.1:0-7937 GCA_046482845.1 Desulfobacteraceae bacterium
CCGCTGGGGGCGGCGGTATTCAAAAAACTTGATGATCGATTTTTAAATTAAACCGGTTGAGCGGACAATGCCACCCATTCCCCTGAAGTGGTTACCTTGACGGATGAAAACCCGTTTTTTTCAAGTTCTGATATAACTTTTTCCTTTTGTTCTGTTATGATACCGGAAAGGATTACCCGTCCCCTGGATGAGACCCTTTTTTTAATTTCCGGAAGCATATCAATGATCACATCGGCCAGAATATTGGCCGCCACAATGTCATATTTTTTATGGTCCAGGCGTTCAATGGTGTGATGCAGAACCTGGTACTGATCCCTCTGGATTCTGTTTTTTTCAAGGTTTTCCCTGGCAGCCGCCACTGCGATTTCATCACTGTCAATACTGGTTATCCTGCCTGCCCCGAGCTTTGCAGCGGTTATCATGAGTATCCCGGACCCGGTTCCCACATCCAGAAATGAATCTCCAGTCTTAAGGTACTTTTCAATCATGGCGATGCACATGGATGTTGTGTCATGGGTGCCTGTTCCAAAGGCCATGCCGGGATCAATGTCAATAATGATATCACCGGGGTCTGGCGTGTAATCCCGCCATGCCGGTTTAATAACAATCCTGTCGGTGATTTTTACGGGAAAGAAGAATCTTTTCCAGGATTCTGACCATTGTTCCTGATCAATTGTTTGGGTGGTGACTGAAATTCTGATGCCTTTTTTTTCCAGGGCCCGGGTTTTTTCTTCTATTGTTTGAAGCAGGGACGGGGACGTATCGGTTTTCGGTATATATCCCACAATGGAGTTTTCCGTTAAGGGGACAGATGGCCGATTAAATCCGTCATCAGGGTCAGGCAGAGGGGTGTTGCAGACCACTCCCTTTACTCCCAGCGTAAAAAATATATCTGATATAAGTTCTTCAGCCAGCCATACATCTTCTGCTTCAAAACCGGCTTTGATCTGAATCCATTCCATTTTGAATCTTTCTTGATTTTTAGAATGATTTATGGTTAAACGCTTTTTCCGGGGGCAGGACAAGTCTGCCCCTGCCATTAATATAAAAAATACCCGGAAATTGCAAATGAATAAACACGTTACCCAGGAAACATTTTTCTGTGAAAAATTCTATATTTACTATTTTCAGGGCAAAGTCTCTGAAGACCTGGCAGCCGACTATTCAGATTTCATTGGAAACTGGCAGGAAGAAGGGTTTTCCTTTCTTTTTTTTTCCGCCCCGGCTGATGATATTGTGGACGCGGTACTGGCATCAGACAGCACCTGTGTGTTTATCGATCAGTATGAAATGACCAGTGAGCAGTGGCACGGGGAAGAAATCCGCTCCTATACCACAAGTTGTTTTTCAGTATCTCCTCCGTGGAAAATTGCCTTTGTCAATCAGCCGGGAATCAAACGTCTCCTTCTGGACCCGGGGGTTGTTTTCGGCACTGGCCGGCATCAGACCACCAGCGACTGTCTGGGCTATATTGAATACCTGTTTAACAATGAAACCATTGACTCTGTTGTTGACATGGGAACCGGAACAGGTCTGCTTGCACTGGGCGCTGCCGCCATGGGATGCAGAAAAGTTCTGGCTCTGGATTTTAACCGGCTGGCCGTCAGAACAGCCCTGAACAATGTAAGTCTCAACGCCTTTGAGGACAGAATCCTTGCATGTCAGGCCCGGGCAGAGGATTATATATTCCAGGATGCCGATCTACTGGTGGCCAATATTCACTATGATGTCATGAAAAAACTGCTGGAGACCCGAGGCTTTTACAGAAAAAAATGGGTTATCCTTTCAGGTCTTTTAAGAAGCGAAACTGAAAAAGTCGTTTCCAGGATTGAACAACAAGGGGTTATAATTATTGACAGGGTCTGTCATGACGGGGTATGGAATACCATTCTGGGGAAAAATCAGAAATAGAATCCTGACAAGGCACCTGCTGGGATCGGCATTTTCCTTTTCATTTTTCGTTGTGATGCTGTGCATCATGATGGTTATAGTCCTTTTCACATGACTTGATATCAGATTTTGTTAAAAAACAACCGCTAAACAAAAAAAATAGTTTATAATCAAAGTAAAAATGCTTAAAAAAATATCACGTCATATGAAATGCGCTATAGTTGAACAAGGCGTTGATCTGGAGTTGAATAAAGGGACGGATGAATTCGATTGAAGATTCACTGGGCCCCAGGGGCCGGTTCACCATTGTGGCCTCGGCCCTTCTGGCCCTGTTCCTCGGGGCCATGGATGCTTTGGTCATGTCTGCCGCAGCCCCCACCATCATAGCAGACCTGGGAGGACTGCCCCTTTACTCCTGGGTTTACTCGGCCTTTTTTCTTGCCAGGGCTGTGGCCCTTCCCATATTTGGAAAGCTGGCAGATCTTTTTAACACAAAACGGCTGTTTATCTTTTCCATCATCCTGTTCCTTGGGGCATCCATTGCTGCCGGCGCCTCCCCCTCCATGGAATTTCTTGTTGCTGCCCGGGTGTTTCAGGGAATCGGCACCGGGGGTAATTTTGCCCTGGTCTATATCGTTCTTTCTGAAGTGGCCCTGCCTGGGAAACGGGCCCAGACCCTCTCTTTTGCCAGCTCAGTGTGGGGAATCGCCAGCATCATCGGCCCCACCCTGGGCGGGGTCATTGTCACCTGGTTTTCCTGGCGGTGGATTTTTTACATCAATGTCCCCCTGGGACTGCTCTCTCTGGTGGGGATTTGGGTGTACCTGTCGGAACTGCGGGAAAAAAAGAAGACGGTTGTGCTGGATATTGCCGGAGCTGTCTGCCTCACCGGGTCTGTTCTGAGTATTCTGGTCCTTTTCATGACCGCTGGCACCCGGTTTGACTGGATCTCCTTTGAGACGGCACTGCTGCTGCTTGCCACCACAGGCTTTGCCTGGGGGTTTTACCGTGCAGAGCGCCGTTCCAGTGAACCCCTGCTTGACCTGGGTTTTTTCAGGCATCCCTGGTTCGCCCTGGGCAACGGCACGATTTTTTTTGCCAGCTTCACCATCTTTACCCTGTTTGCCTATGCCCCTCTGTTTGTCCAGGGGGCATTGAATAAAACCCCTTTAGAGGTGGGTATGGCCATGCTTTCATTAAGCCTTGGCTGGTCCCTGGGCAGTCTGGCCATTGGCCGGTTCATGGACCATACCGGTAACAGGGCCGTTACAATTGCCGGTGCTTTGTTCATGGTGGCAGGAACAGCGCTGACTCTGAATTTTTCCATTGATACGTCCATGGCAGTGCTCTTTTCGGTATTTATGGTCATCGGCCTGGGAATGGGGCTTATCACCCTTTCCACCCTGGTCATGGTTCAGAATGCCCTTTCCCTGGAAGACCTGGGCGTGGCCACATCCTTTCATCAGTTTTCCAGAAGCCTTGGGGGCACCATGGGCGTGGGAATATGCGGGGGGCTTGTTACGGCCGGCCTTTTGTCGCACCTGGAAACAGCGGCAGTTACTCTGCCCGGGCAGGTTCTTGATCAGCTCAGGGATGGGGTAGAACACCTGCTCCTTCCCCAGGTACAGGCCATGATTCCCCAGGCTGCCAAAGATACAGTCCAGACAGCGGTGCTGCAAGGAATAACCTCCATATTTTCAGTAGCTCTTGCCGCCGCTGTGATCTGTTTTATTTTGGCCCTGTGCAGTGCCGTTTCCCGGTCTGATTCCTAAACTGGTAAACGGGTGACCCTCACATGGACAGGGGGGGCTTAATTATAATCACCAGTTGCCTTGATAATTTTTTAAACACGGCCTTTTCTCCTCAGGGATCTGGGGTGTTTCATTTTAATCTGTATTAAAAACCATGGCGCAAGGCGATTTTTTCAAACATCAAGGCAATTCCTTCATTCATCGTATAGATGGATTCAATATCAAGATTATCATCCGATACTGAATCAAAATAGATGTGAAGGCTGGAGTCAAGACCATCTTCCGGTTTCCAGTAGCAGACCATTAAAGGGAAAAGCGGCAGGGGATGCAGAAGAATAGAAATATCTGAATCAATATGAGAGACAATCTTCTTTCCATCAAAAATGTCCAGCATATCTTTAAACAGGCCTGTATAGGTATCAGCAACACGTTTTATCGGTTTTTCACAACGCTGTTGAAAATGGGCATACCGGGACGGCCCCCCGGTTAACTCCCGGAATGTGATCCAGTTTCCCTGTGCAGGTTTACCAGCGCCGTTGAGGATGTAATTCAATGCCGGTACCGCCATATATGCATTGATATGAACGTCAGTGGAGATATTGCCATGGATATCAACGCTGAAATTTTTACCAAACACCTTGATGGTTAGTTTATTATCGGAAAACCCGGCGCCCAGGCGTTCTGCAGCCTGGGAAAGATCAATCCGGGATATCTTCTGCTTCAGCGCTTCAATGGCTTCTGCTTTGTATTCATCAACGGTATTGGGCTTATCAATTTCCCCGCCATACCGTTCAATCACTTCCTTTTCAAGATAAGGACAGGCATGTATGGGTTTTCTCCCCTTAAACACGGCCACGGCAAATGCCATGCAGGTTTTTTCATTACATTCCCTGCAATTGGAACCATTGAGCAGCTTATAAATTTCCATGGGATTATTGATATGTGACATTCAACCATTTTCCTTTCTCAGATTTTATCTGAATTGTATCATTCATTAATAAATTTCAATTATCATTGCAACAGGCATTCGTAGGACAGGAAACTGCTTTTTGTCAACCAAAATATAAAAAAGCGCCCTGTTTTTTTTCTATGATTTGATGGTTGCCAAAGATTTTTATTCGACTTTGTGGTCCTTTGTGTCTTTGAGGCTTTGTGCGAGAATAAAATTAGAATTACTGATCGCCTGATTTTTATCTTGACAGGATCAGAACTCCTCTGGTACATCCACAAGATATTGTGCTTGTATCAGAGGAGGAATAATATTTGGGGAGTTAAGAATTTTTTGATACTTTGTCTACCATAGAGCAAGATTTTATCCCATTCCTTTGTACCTGCATGCTCATTTTGTGTGAGAGAGAATTGTTTTATGGGAAAAATGATTTCTGTTTTCAGCTGCAAAGGAGGAGTGGGAAAAACAACAACTGCCGTTAATCTTGCGGCAGCTTTTGCGACTTCAGGTCATAAGGTTTTGTTGATAGATTGCGACCCCCAGGGCTCTGCTGCAATTTGTGCCGGACGGTTTACATCCCTTCCCAATCAAAGACAGTGTACTGTCTTTGATGTACTCACAGGGACAGATAAGGCTGATACGTTTACTGACACGTGTCTGTCTCTGCTGAAAGTGATTACGTTTCCTGATGAATCTGTTATTGAAACGTATAATAAATTTTCGAAAAATCGCCGTTTAACACTGTTTTCAGATATGGCGGTAAAGCTAAAATCAAAATTTGACTACATAATTGTTGACAACAGTCCTGCAAATCACCCCATAACATTAGATGGACTGTCTGCATCAGATTCGGTCCTGGTACCGCTTCAATGTGAGTATCTTGCTTTTAAAAATCTTGCCCCAACTATGAAACTCCTTAAGTCTGTTAAACAGGACAATAATCCGAAATTAAAGTTATGCGGCATTTTACTAACCATGGTGGACAGGAGAAGTGTTGTTACCGATTCAATTTTATCTGCGGCAAGAACCCGTTTAAAATCTGGTCTGTTTAAGACATTTATACCCCAGAGCCCCCAGTTGCAAGATTCTCCCGGGTTTCGTAAACCTGTTTTGGTTTACGCTCCAAACTCCCATGGGGCACAATGTTATAAAGCCCTGGCAGTTGAAATTATTGAAAAGAGTCAGACCCATAAATAACATACATAGAAAGGAGGCAACAAATGAGCAGTGAAGTCATCAGCCCAGAGGCAATCAAGTCCGTGTTTAGTGAAATGGCGGAACATGCCGGCGCAGGCGTGGATATGGATAAATTAAAAGAACAGCTGTTGAATGAACACCTCAGGCAGCACATTGACAAATTCGATCTTTCCAACGGCAAAGTCGTTGTTAAAAACAACCAGGTGGTTCTGAAGTTTGACTGTCATGCAACCCTTACCATACCGGTGTATCTTGATCAAACCGGTCATATCCTTTCCAGTGAAACCGCTGAAGAAACAAGGCAAGGGCATAATGCAGATGAAGGTGATCACATGCACCAGCATATTGATGATGCCGGGAAACATGCTGAACAGGAGAGCCGGGGCTTTTAAATTTAAACCGGCTAAAGCAGCACTGATATCCCAAGCCTGAAAGCTTGGGACGGCGGCCTAAAGGCCACACGTTAACAACTCCATGGAAACAGGCAAAGGCAGACCCTTATGAGTAAAAGCTGTATTTCTTCAAAACTCCTGGAACAGGCATTTGCAAAACACAAAAAACGCTCCCTTACCCTTAAACAACTCTGCAGCGCCTTACCTGTCAGTGAGCGCAAACGGCTGGGGCTTGAGAAAAACTCGGAAGTTAAAGAAATTGAGTCCCTTTTAAAACACATATCCGGCCCATATGCTGTGATCAGAAAAGGGTCCTCAACATACATCATAGGATCTCCTATAGAGGAACTGGTTGAAGCCCTTATCAAGAGCACCCCCGGACGAACGGTTGGTCAACTGGCACAGCAGCTTCCCGTTAAAAAGAGTGATGTGATTTCCATTGCCAACCAGTTGCTGGAAGCAAAACGGCTGGGGGCTCTCATCAGTCCCGGTGAACTGGTAAAACTTTACCCTGCTGCGCCGGATCAGCCCGTTTCATCACAACAGAAAAATACCACAAGTGAGGAATCAGCAGGTATATCCGGTGACCCTGTTGCTGCTTTTAAATCGGCATATGATGATCTGATCAAAGGGAAGCGTCATGTTTATATTTATGCAATACGCCGTAAGCTGGGATGGACCCGCCATGAATTTGACGAACTGCTCGACACATTACTGACCAAAGGCCGGGTAGCCGGATTTCCCGGTGATCCCAGCCGACTCGCTTCTGACCAGGTGAAAGACTCTTTCCAGGGACGGGACGGGGATCTATATATTGCTGTGGCCTGGCGGAGGTAATCCTGATGTCTGACCCGGAAAACGTATTAAACATCTTAAAGGAAACCAATCCGTTTTCTTCTTCTTCCGCAGGGAATCCCTGGGCGGACCGGTACCCGGATGTTCCCGGTCTGGGAGAAGGCGAGTTTCAGGACGTCCTGAAGCTCATTGGCTATAAAGCACAGAATCCGGCCTCCCCCCATGCCGGACTGGTATTAGGAGATGCAGGAAGCGGTAAAACCCATTTGATCTGCCGCCTGTTCGACAACAGCCAAAACAGTATACAACCCTATTCCTGCGCCTATATTCAGCCGATCATTGACCACCACAAGGCGTTTCGATACCTGCTTCGGGAAATTGTCGCCAGCCTGGTTCGAAAAAAAAATGAAAAAACGGATTTCAGTGTATTTGAGAGGATCACCGCTGGTATTCTCTCCCGGGTTTTCAAGGAAACCGCCGGCACAACCAAAAAGAAACGTCTTAAACAAAGACTTCTTAACGCCGTGGAAATACTTGACAGCTCACCCGGCAATGTGTTCAAGCTGAATTTCCCCCAAAAAAGTCGGGATAACTGGGTTGAAAAAACAAAAACAGTTTTAAATAACCGCCACCAGGATCTTGATCCTGAATTTCTCACTGTTTTTGTGCAGTATATTTTCTTTCCGGATCGCCGTATTAAAGCCATAAACTGGTTTAAGGGATATGCCCTCCCGGATGAAGATATCAAGCTGCTGGGGGTTACTGACCGAAGCCGCATGGAGCCCTCAACCCTGGAAGCCCAGGCCCAGGATCTCCTTTTGTCGTTGGACACATTGATGAACCAGTATACAGATCGCCCGCTGGCGGTCTTTTTTGATCAGCTGGAAAACTTACAAACCGACCATCTGATCCACAAATTTTGTCAGCTGGTGTACTTTCTATGTGATCAATGCCGTGCCATGC
>JAWOEJ010000368.1:0-17065 GCA_046482845.1 Desulfobacteraceae bacterium
GCGCTGCAGACCTCCTCCATTTTCTCGCGACCGGCCGGACCATCGCCGAGGACGGGGCTCATCGGATCGTCGGAGTCGCGCACGGACGAACGCTGGGCCCATGAAACCCAGTACAGGCGCTCGGAAACATTGTGCGTGGTCTTGAGCTCGCCGATGCCCGCCATGTGGCAGGTCGAGCACACCGGGCCGCGGAAATCGCCCACTTCCCAGGCGCCCGGGGCGACGTCCCAGTTCCATTCATCGTCGTTGCGGGTGTTGTAGATATGGCCGTGCTTGGAGGCCTCGAAAATCTCGATGTTGGGATGGTCCGGACCCAGATGACACTCGGCGCAGGCGAACGGCTTGCGCGCCTCGGCAATCGAGAATCGGTGGCGCGAGTGGCATGCGGTGCAGTTGCCGGTGCTGCCGTTGGGCATAAAACTGACCATACCTGAAGATGCCAGCGCTGCCTATATTTCAAAAACGGAACAATTCAGCGATACAATTACTGCCCATGACATAGAACAGATACTGAATGACCAGAATATTGTGTACGGCATTGTTGAAGACAGACTTATCAATGGATTTATCAAGTCCAGCGGATTTAAGGAAAAGCCCTTCAGGATTGCAAAAGGCATTCTGCCCCGGAAAGGGAAAGATGCAGAAATCAAGTTGTTTTTTGAAGCAGATCACCTAAACGCAGGCCGCATCAATGGACAGGGCAAAATCGATTTCAAAGAAAGGGGAAAAATTCCCCGCATTGAAGAAGGGTTTGTCCTTGGAGAAAAACTCCCTTTAAAAAAGGAACAGACTGGAAAAAACATATTTGGAGAAGTCACCTCAGTTACTCCGGCAAAGGATATTGATCTCAAATACGGCAAAGGAACAAGGCTGTCCAGCGATAAATTAAAGGTGATTGCCACAGTCAGCGGCCAGCCAAAATATTCCTGGTCAGGCATATTCAGCGTTCTGGATGAACTTGTAACCAGAGGCGATGTAAACTATGAAACCGGACACATTGACTACCAGGGCAATGTTAAGGTCAAGGGAATAATCCAAAGCGGATTCAAGGTAAAAGCCAACACAATCCGGGCAGAAGCCATTGACGGGGGAATTGTCCATGCTGAAGAAGATTTGAACATATCCGAAGGCATTAATGAGGCTGTTATATTTGCCAAGGGCAGCATACGGGCAAAGTATATTCACAAATCCAAAATTTTATGCATGGGAACCCTATATTGTGACAAGGAAATTGTGGAGTCTAAAATTGAAACCAGCGGTGCCTGCGACATCTGGAAGGGCAAAATTCTTCACAGTGAAATCACTGCAAAAATGGGAGTCTTTGCCAAAAACATAGGGTCAAAACTTTCCGGCCCCTGTACCATAAAATTGGGAACAGATATTTTTGTAGTAAAGCAGCTTAAAAAACTTAAAACCAATATGACCCAGATAAGAGAAGAAATCACCCGGTACAGGGAAAAACTCGAAGCACTGGAAGAAAAAAGCAGAACCGAGCAGAGCAGCTCCAGTAAAATTGCCCATCTCCAGGACAGATCCCAGGTGGATCAGAAGGAAACCATCTCAAAAATTGCCGGCCTTGATAAAATCAGTGAGATTGAAAAAATAAAAGATTTAAAAGCCAGACTTCAGAACCTGAAGACCACAGCAAAAAAGGCGGAACAGGACCTCAAGAACAGCTTTGATGTCATTGACGGTTTAAACAATGACATCATCCAGACAAAGGAAACCATTAGTATTAAAACAGAAAAACTTGATGAAATGCGCCAGGAGCGGAACACCATTGCACAAATTGCAAAAAATATGCCGGGAACAGCTGTTGTTAAAGTCCACGGCACATTAATGGAAGGAACCATTGTATACGGCCAGCATTCCCAGGCCCGGATCGACCAGATCCATAAAAATACAAAAATCAGGGAAATCAGGCACAAATATCCTGAAAGCGACACCGATGAATACTGGGAAATCAGCATTTCAACCCAATAAAGGTATCTTTTTCAGCATTTCAACCCAATAAAGGTATCTTTTGATGATAATTTTTTTATATCTGATTTCTCGATAATCACAGGTAAATGCCACCATTAAAAAAATTGATCATCACGTATCAGAAAGCTCCTTTTTTTCGCGGTCAAGGATGGTTTCAATTGTCATATCCTTTTTTGCCCACAGGGCATTCAGCCTGGAACAGAAACCCGCTTTAAATGCCTCATCATTAAAATAATCCCCGGTCAATTCAGAGGTCACAGGGAGAACTTCCACCTCAACAATTATCTTTTTCATCCTTCCGGAAACAAATCCCCATAAGGAATCTGCACCCTGGGGATAAACAATGGTTACATCAATAAGCTGTTGGAAAGATTCACCCATGGCGCTGAGAACAAATGCAATCCCGCCGGCTTTGGGTCTCAGCAGATTTTTATACGGTGAATTCTGGGCGTTATGCTTTTTATCGGTAAACCGCGTTCCTTCAATAAAGTTCATAACGGAAACAGGAATGGTTTTAAATTTTTCACAGGCCTTTCTGGTGGTTTTAAGGTCGCTGCCTTTAAGATGGGGGTGTTTTTCTATATATTTTTTTGAATACCGTTTCATAAAGGGGAAATCAAGTGCCCACCATGCCAGACCCAGAACAGGAACCCATATCAGCTCTTTTTTTAAAAAGAATTTCAACATGGGAATTTTTCTGTTGAAAACCTTCTGCAAAACCAGAATATCCACCCAGGACTGATGGTTGCACACCACAAGATACCAGTGATTCATATCCAGATTCTCAACCCCTGACACCTTCCAGTCTATGCGGTTAAAAAGATCCGAGTTAAAGGAATTCACACTGATCCACAAAGTGGAAATAAAAATCAGTACCCTGTTGCAGAAACGGGTTACCCCTTTTACGGGAACAATCAGCTTTACCAGGGCCACAACAAAAAGACAAGAACACAACACAATCGTGTTGAGCACATACAACAGAAGAGAAAGCGTCCCCTTTACACTTCCAGGTAAAAAATCCAGCATTGGGTTTCCTTTTAATTCAGCAGATCTGAACTTTGCATTGTTGATTATTTAAAACTTCACCTCAAAATTACAATTTGCAAAATCTCATAAAACAGCAAGCAAATTTTCTTGTCAATATTTTTTATCTGTTTTTGTCAATTAAAGTTAACAATTTAATTTTGATGCTGCACGTAAAATTTTTTAAGCACCTGACACTCAATGATCAAGTTTTTTTGAATGGCACCGCCCCCAACAATTGCCCTGCCAGGCTAAAAATCGGCGACACTGCGGCCTGCGGTACTCAAACAGCTTGATTTTTTAACGCCTGGCAGGGCAAAAAGCCTTATCTCCTTTGGTTCTCAATGTCCCTGCCAGGGCAATCGGTTCTTCCATAGAAAAACTTGTACATCGAGTGAAAGGGGGCGTTATAAACCTGACACAGAAACCTGATCATTGAGTATTACATCCTTTAGGGGCTATTATGATCAATTGGCATGTTTCCTGCTTATTAATTTAAATGAAACAGGCAGATAAAATTTCAATCTCAGGAGGTGAACCTTGAAAACTTTTTTTGATCTCATTCAGGAAGTCCAGAAAAAAAACCGATGCCACCATTGCGGCGGCTGTGTTACTTTCTGCTCAGCCATCAATTACGGGGCATTAGGCATAGACGAAAATGGCCGGCCCTATTATTCAGATATTGATAAATGCATTGAGTGCGGGCTGTGCTATATGATATGCCCGGAAACCAGTGAACTTGATGAGGAAATAAAAAAACGGGCAGAATGGAGTGCCCCTTCCGGCAGGATCATCGGCACAACCATTGCCCGGGCAAGGGATCTCATTGTAAGGGAAAAGGGAACAGATGGCGGAGTTGTCACAGCAATACTGCTCCATCTGTTTGAAAAGGGAAAAATCAACGGGGCCATAGTTTCAAAAAACACAGCTGCCGGCCGGGTTCCCTGGCTTGCAAAAACAGAAGAAGAAATCCTTGACGCAGCTGGAAGCCACTTTGACTACTCCCATGGAATGGCAGGTTTCGGCAGTGCGTATTCAACGTTTTCCCCATCAGTGAGCGCCTTAAGTGAAATCAGAAAAGAGGGCTTGTCAAGAATTGCCTTTGTTGGTACGCCCTGCCAGATCAATTCCATAAGAAAAATGCAGGCCCTTGGCATTGTCCCTGCGGATTCGATTGAACTGTGCCTTGGACTTTTCTGTTCAGGCAATTTTGTAATGACCGGGGAAAATTTCAATACCCTGGAAGACAAATACAATATCAAATATAAGGATATTGAAAAAATCAATATAAAGGACAATTTTATCATCACGCTGGCCACTGGAGAGAAGAAAGAGCTGCCTCTGAGCGCCATGGAGAATATAAAACGGACCGCATGCCGGTATTGTGATGATTTTTCCGCAGAATACGCAGACATATCCTTTGGCGGCCTGGGAGCGGATGACGGATGGACAACCGTAGTAATCCGCTCCCCGGTGGGAAGAGCTGTTTTTGCTGATGCCCTGGAAAACGAGCTGGAGAACTACAGGTATCAGGACAATGCCCGGTATGCCACCAATGCTGAGGACAAGGTCATTCATGCATCAAGGGAAAAAAAGGCCTGCGCTGTGAAAAATCTCCAGGGAATCAACAGCAGCGGAACAAGGGTCATTGGTTAATCCAGAAGGCCGGATGAGCGTTTCCGTCTTCCTGTCATGGAACGTCCAATGAGCCAGCCCATGAACAAGACACCGCCGCCGGCAAGGAACCATTTTATAAAAGCCGTTTTAAGCAGCTGCTTTCTGTCCCCACTGGTCAGTTTCAGCTGCTTTGAAAGCTTTGCATTCTCCTCTTCCAGCTTCTGATTTCTTTGTTTCAGGATCACCACAGAGCTGGCATCGTTTTTAAGCACTTCATAGCGGCTGACCACTTCCTCGATTTTTCCGGACAGAATTTTATTTTTCTCAAGCTCTGCTTCAAGAAGGGTTTCAATCTCGATTTTTTGTGATCTGAATTCCTTTTGCTTTTTTTCAAGCAGGGAAACAGCTGCCTCTTTATCTTTTTCAAGACGTTTGTTCTGCTTTTCAAGGGTTTGAATTTTCTCTTCCAGCCTGGAAACCCGGATAGAATCGGGAAGTTCAAAGGAAATGTACTGCTTTTGAACCCAGCCTTTTTCACCGGTTTTAAGCAGGACATGGTAGTAGTCTTCTCTTTCCTCTATGATTTCAACATCATCATTGCTTTTCAGGGTTTTCATCACATTGTAATCCCTGCCCGGTCCCTCCCTTAAGGTAAGAATAAGCATATCAGACACATAGGCGGTTTCAGCATAAAGCAAATTTGAATTCAGTAAAATCAAGGCAGTAAAAAGAAAAATAAAACAACTTATATATCTTTTATTCATTCTGTGATATCTCCTTTGTTTTTATCCTTTAACACTCTTTTTTAAAATTTACAATATGATTTTCAGGGGATAAAATTTCGAAAATCTGCAATCTGTCAATTTTTAAGCTGTCAGGGATCTTCCAAAAAATTCCTTGCAAAGATTTGTCAACAAGTGTATCAAAACTTATGATGTTATTAAAAGAAAGAAAAAAAATTATTGAAACCGGACAAAAAATGCTTTCTGCCGGTCTTACAACAGGAACCGGCGGCAATTTAAGCTGTTTCAATCGGGAAAAAGGGCTCATTGCCATAACCCCTTCAGGAATTGAATATCCTGACATGACTCTGGAGCAGGTGCTGGTCATGACAATAGATGGCAAAATCATTGAGGGCAGCCATAAACCCTCAAGTGAGACCGGATTTCACCTTGGTCTTTACCATAAAAGATCTGATGTGAATGCTGTGGTCCATACCCATTCCGTGTATGCCACCACCTATGCCTGCCTGAACCGGGACATCCCTGCGGTGCATTACCTTGTGGGCTTTGCCGGCAGAAAAGTGCCCCTTGCCCCCTATGCCACCTACGGCAGCAAAGAGCTCAGCGACAATATAACCCGCACCATAGAAAATTACAATGCAGTGCTTATGGCCAACCACGGCCTTGTTGCTGTGGGAACATCCCTGTTAAAGGCATTTAATACAGCAGAGGAGATTGAACTGGTTGCCCGGGTTTCCTATCAGGCAGAAAGTATTGGAATCCCTGTAATTCTCTCCAACAGGGAAATGGACCGGGTCATTGAACGCTTTGCCCATTACGGACCTGAGGATAACGGCAGTGTACCCTGATATATACCGGAACCTTTGTATTTTCAATGTATTCAACGGCCTGGTGGAAGGTCTCTCCCAATTTTCCAAAAAAAGCAGAGTGGCACTGATTTATGCGGTTGAACCGACAAACGCCATTCGTATATATGATCCCCAGAATCTTTTAAAAGGGCACGAATTAAAGCTTAAGGAACTCTATATTGACAACAGTGACTGGCGGGACGACCTTTATGCAGAAATAGACAGGCAGCCCAAAGGTCATTTTATCACCCACGAAAACTTAGGCATGGCCGGACTGATCTCTTCCGGAGGAAGCTCCATGTCCTTCTTCTACCAGATGTGGTTTACCGACCATCATCCCAACATCTGCTCCATCCACCCCACGGAAAGATGGCTGGAACATGCCGGCTGGCTCCTGTCCCAGGATTTTGCCTCGGACAATATCTCCATGGGCACATCCGGCCATGTCCTGCAGAATTATGCCCTGCATGCCCTGACAGATCATATTGTGGATACCCGGAACAAACTTCTGGGGCTGAACACCAGAATGCTCATCCATCCAATTTTAAACACCGTGCTCAACATCTCAAAAACCAGAGAAGAAGGGGCATGGCCTAGGGGCGAACTGGTGTTTATGGACCCGGACACCTTGAGTCAGATTGATTTTATTGCCAAAATTCAGGCCCATGAACGTCCCAGAATCTGCAATACCAAACATATCAGAAAACTTCTCCTGGCAGTGGAACGTTCCAGCAGAAAACTGATCTCCGACGGAAAACAAATTATCGGTATTTCAGAATCTGACATACCTGAGGCGGCAATTATAGCCACTTTTCACGGAGACCACGGTTTTCTTGAACTGGCAGGGGAAAAAATATGCAGTTTTTATGACGGCACCTTTCACTCAACCACCAGAAAGGCAAAACTGGTGGAACTTGAAGAACTCCTCCTTGACACAGGCAGGGACACAAAATCCACAGCCGTCTTATTTCAAACCATTACCCGTATCATCCATTCTGCAGAACACAACAGACACGGCTGCACCCTGGTAATCGACCTGAACAGACACCCTGTGCGGATTTCCGGTCATATTCTTGAGCCCTGTCTTGATCTTCAGAAAAAAATCAACCTTGACCTTGCCTGCTCCCTGATCAAAATAGACGGGGCCCTGCATATCATGGCCCATACCAATGCCCTCAGAGGATTCGGCTGTTTGCTGGACGGAAAGGCCATTTCCAGGGAAAACATGGCACGGGGGGCCCGCTACAATTCAGCGCTGCGGTTTACAGCAGCCCATGACAAGGTTGTTATCATTGTTGTTTCTTCGGATCGTCCCGTATCTGTCATCCATCACGGCATTGACATTAATGGAGAAAGCGAATGGAATCCCCTTGAGGAATATCCATCCAAACCTTTAAACCTGAAAACCTATATAAACGGAGTGTTATCATGACCCACAGTCACCATCATACCCATGACCATGACCATGACCATGGCCATGGCCATCATCACCATGATCACAGCGCACAGAACAAAAGCACCTCTGAGCTGTCCTTTAAGGACAAAATGGCTGCCCTTCTCGATCACTGGATCGAGCACAACAACAGTCACAAGGACAATTATCTGTCCTGGGCAGACAAGGCTGAAAAGGAATCCCTTGCCAAAACAGCCTCGCTTTTGAATGAAGCGGCCCGGATTTCAGAGGACATCAGTGAAAAACTCAAGGCAGCCCTTGAGGACATCAGGCACTGAGGACTTTTTCAATCCGTTCAAGAGCCCAGTCTATCTCCGGCTTTGTCACAACCAGGGGCGGGGCAAACCGGATAACATTATCATGGGTTTCCTTGCAGAGAAGGCCTGCATCCTTAAGCTTTTCGCAAAAGGGCCTGGCCCCTCCGGCTGCCTGCTTTAATTCAACCCCAATTAAAAGCCCCTTGCCCCTGACTTCTTTCACATGGGGGCTTTTAATCATTTTCAGCTGTTTTTGAAAATAATCTCCCAGGACAGCTGCATTTTCAATCATATTTTCCTCCACAAGAACTTTGAGGGCCTCCCTTGCTACGGCACAGGCCAGAGGATTTCCGCCAAACGTACTCCCGTGCTCACCCGGCAGAAAAACGCCAAGGACCTCTTCATTGGCAAGAACCGCTGAAACAGGATAACACCCGCCGGAAAGGGCTTTTCCAAGAAGGGTCACATCGGCTTCAACCCCTTCATGGGCCTCGGCAAGGAGTTTTCCGGTTCTGCCGAGCCCTGTCTGTATCTCATCGCAGACCATCTGCACATTGTTGTCAGAACACAGTTTTCTTACCGCTTTAAGATACCCCCGGGGCGGAATGTTCACACCGGCCTCTCCCTGGATGGGCTCAACAATAAAGGCAACGGTATTGTCATTTATGGCATTTTCCAGTGCACCGGCATCTCCAAAGGGGACAGATACAAAACCCGGTGTAAACGGGCCAAACCCCTCCCGGCTTTTTTCATCGGAACTGAAGCCGATAATGGTCAGGGTCCTTCCGTGGAAATTATTGTTGCATACAATGATTTCAGCCTTGCCGTCAGGGACATTCTTGACCTTGTACCCCCATTTTCTTACCGCTTTTATCACCGTTTCAACTGCTTCTGCACCGCTGTTCATGGGAAGCACCATGTGAGAGTTGGTCAGAGCGCACACCTCCTGGTAAAAAAGGGACAGCTGGTTGTTTCTAAAGGCCCTGGACGTGATGCAGAGCTTTTCGGCCTGTTCCTGCAGCTTTTTTACAATCCTTGGATGGCAGTGGCCCTGGTTGACAGCAGAATAGGCGGCAAGACAGTCCATATATTTATTTCCTTCAACATCCCACACCCAGACCCCTTTCCCCTTTTCAAGAACAACATCCAGGGGATGGTAATTTTTTGCGCCAAATCTATTTTCTATTTCAATTGTTTCTCTTGTATTCATTGCAGATCCTTTTTTTAATGTTAGGGATCTTCCAAAAAATAATCCACGCATATTATTTTTTTTTAAAATCCCTAAAAGTCTGTATTTTCTGCCATGACTCAGCCTGGCAGCATATTTCTCAAGTCAGGAGACTGAACGCCCTGTCTCTGATTATCCCATGAAACCCGGTTATCAAGTTTTTATGGAAGGGCCGCGCGCGGCGGTATTCAAAAAACTGGATCATCGAGTTAAAGCATTGCCTATAATTTTGCTGTTTTCGGATGAATATAGGCATAAAGCTGGGAAACAAGCATCCCGGACATCATCAGGGCACATCCGCCAAACGCCCGCATGGAAAGAATTTCACCCAGAATCAGCCAGCCTCCCAGAGCGGCAAATACAGATTCCAGACTCATAAGAATGGCTGCATGGGCAGGATGGCTCCCCTTTTGTCCGTAAATCTGAAGGGAATACGCAATGCCCACGGAAAAAACACCGCCGTAAAAAATGGGTACAGCAGCACGCATTATATTGTCAAAGATTATGTCTTCCATAAAAACAGCCGCTGTCATGCTTGCAGCCGAGCATATCATGCACTGTACAAAGGAAAGCCTCAAGGTGTCAATCCTTGCTGAAAGTTTTCCGATCATAATAACATGCACGGCAAAGCAGAATGCGCACAGAAACACCAGAAAATCACCAAAACTAACGGACATATCCCTGTTAATGCTTAAAAAATAAAGCCCGGTTGCTGCAAGCACAGCACCGATCCAGGTGCCGGTCTCTGTTTTTGCCCCTGTTTTTTCTTTAAAAAAAATCCCCAGAAAAGGAACAATAACCACATAAAGTCCTGTGATAAATCCTGCCTTGCCTGCACTGGTATACACCAGTCCTATCTGCTGCAGGGAGGCCCCGGCAAAGAGAACAGCACCGGTTGCAGCGCCGCTGATGAGAATTTCCTTTGTTGTGGGATCAGCCGGCAGGATTTTTTTCTGTTTTCTCTTTTTATGAGCAGCCAGAAGAAAAGGCGTCAGGGAGAGCCCGCCTAAAGCAAAACGGATGCCGTTGTAGGTATAGGGCCCCACATGGTCCATCCCCATTCTCTGGGCAACAAAGGCCAGCCCCCATATGCTCGCCACAATTAGAAGTATAAAATCTGATTTAAATGTTTTTGCATTCATGGTATGTATCAATTTCCGCGTCCAGGGGTTATCCCGACCCTGCATAAAAACATGACCCCTTTCCCTTAAGACGTCACTGTCATGAATACGTCAATATCACGGGAAAGGAAATCTGCAGATGGGACTGAAAGGTCAATTTTTTTTAAGAACAATCCGATCTTTTAATACTTAACCCACGGCAAGGTCAAGAGAAATTTGGACAAAAACAAAAGGAGATCCATTGACTGAATATGATACTGCAACAATAGCTGGCCAGAGGCTGATGGCAGGGTTTGACGGAACAGATTTCAACGATGACATCAAATACCTGATCAAAGATTTGAAAATCGGGGGACTGATCCTTTTTTCACAAAACATAAGAACCCCTGAACAGACCAGAAAGCTTTGCGCTTCTGCCCAGGAGTTTGCCATTGGCCAGGACCTTCCCCCCCTTTTCCTGGCCCTTGACCAGGAAGGCGGAGACGTGGCACGGCTTAAAAAGCCTTATTTTACTGAATTTCCAGGCAATCCCCATATAAAAGAAAAAAAAGCAGCCGTGGATTTTGCCGCAATCACCGCCCAGGAACTCGATAAAGTAAATATCAATATGAACCTTGCCCCGGTTATGGATTTTACGGCTGAAACAGAGGACAGCATCATGAAAAACCGGGCGTTTACAGGCAGCCCCAAAAAAATCGCTGACCTTGGTATTACAATAATCAATGAGCTTCAGGCCCGGGGCATCATGGCCTGTGCCAAACACTTTCCCGGCATAGGCAGAACAACCCTTGATTCCCACCTCACACTGCCTCAGCTTGATGCAGAAAAGGCGGTTCTGGAAAAAACAGATGTAATCCCGTTTACTGCAGCCAAAGAAAACGCTGTGGCTGCCATTATGCTGTCCCATATTCTGTATACATCCATTGACAGCACATGGCCGGCAAGCCTTTCTCCGTCAATTGCCAAACAATGGCTGAGAGATGAAATGGGATACCAGGGGATTGTCATAACAGATGATCTTGATATGAAGGCGGTAAAACACGATATAAAAACCTGTATTCACCAGATTCTGAAATCAGACATTGATATTGCACTGATATGTCACAAAGGACCTGATATTGAAAAGGCCTTTCACTGCATTAAGTCAGGTCTTAGTACAGACAGGGAGCTGTTTGAAAAAGGATTGATTTCCCTTCAGCGGATTCTGAAGGTAAAAAATGCTTATCTAAACCAGATTCATATCAATCCGGTTCCTTGAAAATACATCGTGTTTCAGGGAAACAAGGCAGTTGTCCCGGATCAGCTGATACCCTCTGGCTGCAATCATGGCGGCATTGTCCCCGCACATGGCTTTTTCAGGTTTAAAAAATTCCAGGCCGTGCCGGGATGCATCCTCTGACAAACGCTGTGTAAGGGCAGAATTGGCTGCTACCCCGCCTGCAACGGCAATGGAGCTGCACTGTTTTTTTTCTGCAGCAGTGATCAATTTTCTGGACAGCACATCAAAAACAGCCGCCTGAAATCCTGCAGCTATATCAGCCGTTTCTTTTTCCTTTAAATCCCTGTTCTCATGAATATACCGTGCTACTGACGACTTTAGTCCGCTGAAACTGAAATCAAAACTGTCTTTGTCCAGATAGGATCTGGGAAAATCCAGGGCAGAGGGGTCTCCTTTTTCTGCCAGTTTTTCAATAACAGCGCCGCCTGGATACCCAAGGCCCAGCATTTTCGACACCTTGTCAAAGGCCTCACCCGCTGCATCATCCCGGGTCTGCCCCAGCAGCTGGAAATCATTTAAGGAGACAACTCTGTAAAGATTTGTATGGCCGCCGGACACAAGAAGGGCGATAAAGGGAAAATCAGGGGAGGGTTTGTTGAGTAGAACTGAATAGATATGCCCTTCAAGGTGATTCACCCCGGCCATGGGAATATTTCTGGCCCATGCAAAGGCTTTGGCAAAGGAGAACCCGACCAGCAGGGCACCAATCAATCCAGGGCCGCGGGTGGCTGCCACACCGTCTATGTGTTCACGGGATATTCCGGCTTTCAGCAATGCCTCACTGACAACGGGCAGGATTGATTCAATGTGCATGCGTGAAGCCAGTTCAGGTACAACACCGCCGTACTTGTGATGCACATCCACCTGGGAAGATACAACAGAGGAGAGGATCTCCTTCCCGTTTCTTACAACAGCAGCTGCTGTTTCATCACAGGACGTCTCAATACCAAGCACATTCATTAATTGTATACGTCATTCATTTTTTATATAACCCACATGCCCAAGCGGACACAACAAGGCATGAAAGCTGTTAGCTTTTAGCTTTTAGCCTTTAGATTTTAGCTGTTAGCTTTTAGCTGTTAGCTGTTAGCTTTTAGCCTTTAGCTTTTAGCCTTTAGCTTTTAGCTTTTAGCTGTTAGCTGTTAGCTTTTAGCCTTTAGCTGAGTACTGATGGCTGACGGCTGAAGACTTTCATATAAATACACCCGCCATGATGAGCTGATGAAAACGCTTTTCTGCACAGGCAGATCATACCCATTCCACACGGTTCTGGTCGGTCTCCCTTGCTGCGATTTCACCGATCAGCCAGACTTTTTCGTCCATGGCGGCAAATCTGTCAAGGATATCCTGGACATATTTTTCAGGCACAACCGCCACCATTCCAATGCCGTTGTTGAATGTTCTGCGCATTTCCCGGTCAGAAACCGAGCCTGCCTCCTGCAGAAAATGAAAAACAGGTGGAACTTCCCAGCTGTCTTTTTCAATGACAATCTTACAGGACTCAGGGATTACACGGGTTATATTTTCCTCGAGACCGCCGCCGGTAATATGGGCAAGGGCATGGACTGGAAAATCCCTGGCAAGGGAAAGAAGAATCTGACTGTAGATCCGGGTGGGCTTGATCAGTTCTTCGCCAAGAAGCGTGCCAAGTTCCGGAATATGGGTATCAACACGGCAGCCGAGTCTTTCAAAACAGATCTTGCGCACAAGAGAAAATCCGTTGCTGTGAAGGCCGCTGGAGGCAAGTCCTATAATTTTATGACCGGTTCTGATGCCGGAACCGTCAATGATCTCGGAGTTTTCCACCAGCCCCACAGCAAAGCCGGACAGATCATATTCCCCTTTTTGATACATTCCCGGCATTTCAGCAGTCTCGCCTCCGATAAGGGCACATTCCGCCTGGATGCACCCGTCAGCAATGCCTTTGATGATGCTGGCTGCCTTTTTGTTTTCCAATTGTCCCATGGCCAGATAATCAAGAAAAAAAAGCGGCTTTGCCCCCTGTACAGCAATATCATTGACGCACATGGCCACCAGGTCAATGCCAATGGTATCATGTTTGTCCATCTGAAACGCAATCTTCAGCTTGGTTCCCACCCCGTCCGTGGAACTGACAAGCACGGGATTGGTATAATTGGCCAGATTCAGTGAATAAAGACCGCCAAATCCGCCTATTCCTCCCATCACCCCTTTTCTTGGTGTGCTTTTTGCAAGTTTTTTGATGGTTTCCACAAGATCATTTGCCTTACTGATATCCACACCGGCATCAGTATACGTCAAGGATTTACCCATTCATTTGCTCCCTGTTTCAATGCTGTCAGATCAAATTTGTAGAAAAAAGGATATCCCGATTGCATTAAAAAGTCAAAACTTTTTTGACATCCCGTTTTTGTTATTGTATTTATCACTGAAAGTTGACGTTTTTAACCTGAAGATCTTAAAACCCTGCTGGAACTGAAGATCTAAAAAACAGGCTGGAAATAATTGCCAAAAAACCGGGAGACACGCGTAAAATGAACAAAATCAATATAGGGATACTTGGATGCGGCATTGTGGGAACAGGCGTGGCCAGAATACTGCTTGAAAAGAGCGATCTGCTTCAATCACGCACCAATGCCCTGCTCAACCTGAAATATGTTGCCGATCTGGACACACAGACAGACAGGGGCCTTTTATTTGAACAGGGTGTATTTATTTCCGATGCCGAAATTATTCTCAATGATCCTGAAATTGATATTGTTGTTGAAACCATAGGCGGGCAGACAGCGGCAAAGGCACTGGCCATCAAAGCCCTGGAAAAGGGTAAGCATCTGGTCACTGCCAACAAGGCCCTGATTGCCTCCTTTGGAAATGAACTGGTCAAAACCGCAAGAAAAAACAACGTGGATCTGGCTTTTGAGGCCAGCACCGGCGGGTGCATGCCGGTGATCAAAACCTTAAGGGAATCATTGATAGGAAACCGCATTGAATCCATAACCGGTATTCTCAATGGTACCTGCAACTATATTCTAACCAAGATGTCAAAGCAGGGATGCCCGTTTGAATCCGCATTAAAAGAAGCCCAGGCAAAGGGCTTTGCCGAAGCTGACCCCTTTCTGGATATTGAAGGCGGGGATACGGCCCACAAGCTGGCCATCATTACCGCCCTGGCCTACTGCATGAACATCAATCTGAAAGATATTCATGTTGAAGGAATCTCCAGTATCTCCCCCATGGACATTGAATTTGCAGAGGGCTTTGGCCATGCCATCAAGCTGCTTGCTGTGAGTAAAAATCATTCTGACACCATTGAGGCCAGGGTTCACCCGGCCATGATCCCCCTGTCCAACCCCCTGTCCCATGTGGACGGCTCCATGAATGCCGTCACCATTACAGGAGATGCCACAGGACAGACCATGCTCTACGGCCACGGGGCCGGAATGATGCCCACGGCCAGCGCAGTGATCAGTGATATTGCCGATATTGCCCGCAATATCATATCCGGTGCCAGCCGCCGGGTTCCCATCCTGGGATGCCGGGAAGAAAGCATCAGATTGATTCCGGTACTGCCGATCAACCAGGTTGAAATATGCTACTATATTCGACTTTCAGCCGCAGATCAGCCCGGTGTGCTGTCCAAAATATCCGGCATACTGGGCAACTACGGAATAAGCATAAAAACCGTTCATCAGAAGGGCAGAGAAGCCAGGGGAGCTGTCCCTGTTGTCATGCTGACCCACCAGGCCAGGGAACAAAGCATCCAAACGGCCTTAACAGAAATCGCAGGCCTTGAGTCTATTCTGGATAAACCAGTTGTCATCAGAATTGAAGAAAAATAAAAGGAAAACAAATGAATATTCTATGTTCAGACCTTGAAGGGGTTTTTGTTCCGGAAATCTGGATCAAGGTGGCAGAAAAAACCGGCATTGAAGAGTTGAGGCTGACCACAAGGGATATATCCGACTATAATGAACTGATGAAAAAAAGACTCAGGGTAATGGATCAGCACGGCCTTAAACTCAAAGATATCACAGATGCAGTAGCCTCCCTTGATCCCCTGGAAGGCGCAGCGGAAACCCTTGCCTGGATCAGAACCCGCTATCAGATCATCGTTTTATCCGACACTTTTGAAGAATTTGCCAAACCTTTGATGCAGAAACTGGATTTTCCCACCCTCTTCTGCCACAGCCTGGTGGTGGATGCAGACGGCAGGATCACAGATTATGCCTTAAGGCAGCAGGGGCAGAAACAAAAGGCCGTAAAAGCATTGCAGAGCCTCAACTACCGGGTCATTGCCTTTGGCGACTCCTACAATGACACTGACATGCTGAAACAGGCGGACACAGGGTTCTTTTTCAAACCCCCTGAATCCATTTTAAAGGATTTTCCGGACTTTGCCGTTACCCGGACCTATGATGAATTAAAAGAAATGATTACTTCGGTGATTTAACCCTGCCATGGCTCTGGACATATCCTTATATAAAAAAATCAGGGTCCTTGTGATAGGCGACCTCATGATTGATGAATACCTGTGGGGCGATGTGGACCGCATCTCTCCGGAAGCCCCTGTTCCTGTTGTGACGGTAAAAAAAGAAACCACCACCCTGGGCGGCGCCGGCAATGTTGTCAACAACCTCATTGCCATGGGGGCGTCCGTCTATGTTGCCGGCACTGCAGGCATGGGTAGAGCCGGCCGGCTGATGGTGACCAAATTAAAAGAACTTGGAGTGGACACAGGCGGCATTGTTGATGAACCGGACCGGCCCACGACCCAGAAAACCCGCATTATCGCAGCCAACCAGCAGGTGCTGCGCATTGACCGGGAAACCAGAACACAGATCTCTTCTGCCACCCTTAAAAAAATATCTATTTTCCTTGAGCAGAAAATACCCTGTATGGATCTTGTGCTGGTTTCAGATTATGACAAGGGTCTGGTTACAAAAGCGCTTATACAGATAACAGGCCGTATTGCTGAACAAAACCGCATCCTCACCCTGGGGGACCCCAAGGGGTTTGATTTTTCCAAATACCGGTCCCTGTCCATTTTAACCCCCAATCAAAAAGAAGCAGGGCTGGCCTCGGGCATTGAAATTTTCTCCCATGAAGATCTGGTAAAAGCAGGTCAGAAAATCATCAGAACCGCCCATCTTGACCGGCTTTTAATCACCTGCGGCAAAGACGGCATGATGGGATTTGACAGCAACGGAGATATTTTCAACATCAAATCCAGGGCCAGACAGGTATTTGATGTATCCGGAGCCGGAGATACAGTGGTCTCAATCCTGGGGCTTTCCCTTGCCGCCGGTGCCAGCTTCAGGGAAAGTGCTGCCGCAGCCAATGCCGCAGCAGGCATTGTTGTTGCAAAAATCGGAACAGCCACGGCCACTGTTCAGGAACTGGAAAAAGCCCTGGATGAAAAAAAATAAAAAAACCTCTTGACTTCTAATCTTAATTCAGCTATATTTCATGGGTTGTTGCGGGGTGGAGCAGTCTGGTAGCTCGTCGGGCTCATAACCCGAAGGTCAGAGGTTCAA
>JAWOEJ010000011.1:0-9247 GCA_046482845.1 Desulfobacteraceae bacterium
ATGAAAACCCAGAAGCCTTTGAAGACAGATATTTCACAAAAAACATCAATCCCGACTCCCTTGTAAAATTAAAAAATGCAAAACTTGAGACAGGCCTTGCAGCGGCTGAACCAGGTAGGGTGTTTCAGTTTGAACGGCTTGGATACTTCTGCCTGGATTTAAAACACAATTACAGCGAAAAACCCGTCTTCAACCGCACGGTAACACTGCGAGATACCTGGGCAAAAATGAAAAACAAAGGATAACCCTTTAAGGGAAAAACCGGAAGTCATTTCCATTCTATTCGGTTTTTCCCTGACTGCTTGGCCTTGTACAAGAGGTTATCCGCATCAATGAGAAGACTTTCCCTGGACGACGTTTCAGGATATGAGGAAACTCCGCCGCTTATGGTGGTGCATATTCTATTTTCAGTGACACAGATTTTAGAACATAAAAACCTGATATGCTCTGCTGTTTTCACCGCGGAAATCAAATCCAGCTCAGGGAAAATAACACAGAATTCCTCCCCGCCGTACCGGCAGGCAAAGCTTTTTTCAACGGCAACATCCTTTAAAACAGAGGCAATCTCCCGCAGTATGGTGTCCCCCACATCATGGCCGTAGGTATCATTTACCTTCTTGAAACTATCCAGATCCATCATAAAAAGAGATAAAGGCATTCTGCTGTCTTTACATCTTTCAAGCTCTTTTTTTAAAGTTTCATCAAAAAACCGCCTGTTCATCAACCCGGTCAGCTTATCTTTATAGGCCAGAGATTCCAGCATTCTGTTTTTTTGAACCAGCTCTTCCTGAAGTTTTTTTATCTTGAGATGATTTTTAATCCGCGCTTTCAACTCATCTCTGCCAAAGGGTTTGGTTATAATCTCATCTGCACCGTATTTAAAGCATTTAACCAGTAAGGCCCTTTCCTTTTCATCTGCCACGGCAATCACAACGGAAGATCTGTCTTTGATCATTTTCCTGATATAATAGCATTTTTCATGCATTGCTGTTATCCTGGAAAGATCAAGAATAATGATGTTGGGCACAGCCACCTTGAGAAAAGTTTCCAATTCTGGCACATCCTCACACCGGTTTACATGAAAGCTCAATGATTTCAAAATTTTAATAACGATATTGCCCAGGGGTTTATCCCGGGTTGCAACCAGTGCTGTTCCAGAGGGAATTGTTAAATTGGGAAAAGAAACTGATTCTATGACTGAAAAAAGATCTGCCTGGGAAATCGGCTTTTTTAGAAAGTCAATGGCCCCGGATTTGAATCCCTTGCGGAACTGAGCGTCGTCAATATTTCCGCTGACCACAATAACAGGGGTGTTTTGAATGGACGGTTCCATGGATATTCTTCTGCACAGTTCAAATCCGTCCATAAGCGGCATCTCAACATCTGTTATTATCAGGTCAGGCAGAAATTCCATGGCAATTTCCAGCCCTTCAGCGCCGTCAGAAGCAGTTTTTACATTGAAATTAATCGAGACAAGCGCTTCTGAAATCACCCTCTGTACGGCCCTGCTGTCATCCACCACCAGAGCAAGGGGTTTTTTCCGGGTCAAATCCATCTTTGAATAATAGGCTTCTGACAGTGACCGGTAGAGATCCTCTTTTTTAAAAGGTTTGACAAGAAGGCCGTCAATATCATCAAATTTGAAATGTGTACTGAAAAAATCCTTTTGCAGGGTGGTTGCCAGAACAAAAACAGCAGATTTTAACTGGGGAATGGCTTTAATTTTTGAAACGATTTCATCTGATTCCTGCCCCTTGGGAAAACCGGGGCAGACAATGATGTCAACATCCTTTTCTTTGGCCAGCCTGGTGATTTCATCAGAAGATGATCCAAAAATTCTGACGTTAAACTCACTTTCGGAAAGATAGGAAAGATACAGGCCTGCCACGGCCTTTGAATCCTCTATAACTGCAGTTTTTATCATATTAATACGCTTTTGTTTGAAAAACACCGCCCCCAGCGGTTGCCTGTCAGGAACGAGAACGACAAAGGGCTATTTTCTATACCAGACACCGTCTTTATTTTTCAGATATTCTCCTGGCTGGGCCTTTTCAACGATCTGAAGTCCCCTCAGCATTTCAACCCGTTCAATGGTAACGCCCTGCTGCTGGGCTATGGCAGAATAGATCTTTTTCCGGTCCTGGTTTTCATTTTCCACAAGGGCTTTGTCCGGCTGTCTGTCAGTAACATATTCCAGGTAACCATTGGCATTTTCTCCAATGATCCCCTGCTTTTTCATCTCTACGATCCTGGGAAGCCTCTGCTTCATCCTTTCTTTGATCCCACCGGCAGCGGCTGCCTGTACAATCAGAAAAGAAAACACAAAACACACCAGACAGACTGCAAATATTTTATACCTGTTCATAATATTCTCCCTGATAGATCTTTATCTTAATTTATTACTGATAGGCGTTTATCATAATTTTTTACAAATAGAAATTTATCTTAATTTTTACTTGATCTGCTCTTCTGCTTTATCTATGTCATCAAAAAAACTGTCCAGAGCTCTGTCCACCTTTACATTCACATCAATGGTGATATGAATGGGTTTCACCTCAACCGGCGCCATCTGAACCTCATGGGAGGTACTGCAGCCTGCCAGGTATAAACCGCCCAGGGAAAACAGTATGAAAATCAATAATATACGCATTTCACCACTCCCTTTAAATAAATTCAAACCACAGCAACCATTTAATGTACATTTATTTATACTCGATGATCAACTTTTTTATACCGGTAACCCGTTCTCAAAAACCTGATACAATACTTGATCATCGAGTTATACATTGACTTTTTTTAGAGCTGTACCAATATATGACAAGGATGTAAAGATATATTTACCCCGGAATTGCATAAAAGAAATTACACAAAAAAAACATCTCATTGATTTAGAGCAAAGAAACTTTTCTGTTGAAAATGTATCCTGTCAATCAGAACTTAAAAAAGGCAGACAAATTAAAAATAAATTTAAAATGTCTTTTTCCCTTTTACTTGATGATCAATTTTCTAATGCTGATTTCTGGAGAACGGGGTCATGCCTGACCCCTCACAAGTATAAAAAGACTTGATCATCGAATTTTAAAACATACAAGGAGGGACTTAAATGAAATGTCCTGGACAAGATACCCAGTTTTGGCAACCCAATGCAATATATGAAGAAAAATGCCCGGAATGCGGCAATGTAATAGAATTTTTCAAGGATGATACATCCAGAATATGCAGGGGCTGCGGGAAAAAAATCGTTAACCCCAAGTTGGATTTCGGATGTGCCGCTTACTGCCCCTATGCCGAAGAATGCATCGGGGCCCTGCCTGAAGAATTTATTAAACAGCGGGAGGACCTGTTAAAAGACAGGGTGGCTGTTGAGGTGAAACGCTATTTTAAAACCGATTTCAAGCGCATCGGTCATGCTGTAAAAGTAGCCAGGCATGCGGAGGATTTAGGAAAAAAAGAAAATGCAAATCTGTCTGTAATCCTAACTTCAGCCTATCTCCACGATATTGGACTCAAAAAAGCAGAGCAGAACGACCCGGCAACGGCCCAGAAGATGCATGAACGGGAAGGAATTTCCCCTGCAAGACAGATACTTGAAACCCTTAATGCCAAAGAGGCAATTATTGAAGAAGTCTGTGATATTGTGGGCCGCCATCACCATCCCGGACAAGATGAATCTCTCAATTTCAAAGTGGTTTATGATGCTGACCAGATAGTCAACCTTGAAGAACAGATCAAGGCAGAAGAAATGACCACAGATCAGATCAGGCAAAAAATTGATCAGAAGTTTCTGACTGAGTCCGGCAGAAAAAAGGCAGAAGCCCTGTTTCTTTGAAAATAACAGTCAAGCCCTGTCAAAAAGCATAGTCAAAAAAAGGAATTATAAAATGAAAGTAATGAGAAAAATAATAGAAATAGACAAAGAATTGTGTGACGGATGCGGTAACTGCGTACTGGCCTGTGATGAAAAAGCTATTCAGATCATCAACAACAAGGCAGAAGTGGTCAAGGACATGTATTGTGACGGCATTGGTGCCTGTATTGGAGAGTGTCCACAGGGCGCATTGACACTGGTGGAGCGGGAAGCTGATGAATTTGATGAAACCGCTGTTGAAGCGCATCTGGCATCACTTAATGATCAGGCAGAAAAAAACAAATCCTGTGAACCCCTTGCCTGCGGCTGTCCGTCTGCATCCCTTTCAACCTTTGACACGGCCGGCAGTTCAGCCCCGTGCCCTGCCGAAACCGAGAGAGGGAACAGCTGTCTGGGTCACTGGCCTGTTCAGATCCGGCTGATTCCGCCCCATGCCCCTTTTCTTAAAAATGCAGACCTTGTTGTTGCAGCCGATTGCGTGCCGGTTGCCCTGCCCTCTTTTCACAGGGATTTTCTTTCCAAAAAGGCCGTCATGATCGGGTGTCCTAAATTTGATGACACAAATGACTATCTGGAACGGTTTATCCAGATATTTAAAACATGCGGCATTAAAAGTGTAACTGTTCTCCTCATGGAGGTTCCCTGCTGCTCCGGCCTGCCCGGTCTTGTGAAAAAAGCCCTGGCTGAATCGGGAAAGGATATTCCCTTAAGAGAAATTGTTGTCAGTGCAAGGGGAGAGATTGTCTGATTCTGTCGAAAAGGGACGGCCTGGTTGATACCTTGATATACAGATCCCCGGCAGCATCGTCGTTTGTTGAGTGTTCCCCCATGCCTGAAAGCCGGATCTGCTGTCCATGACGGATACCCGGTGGAATTTTAACCACAAGTTTCATTGATTTTTTTCTGTGATAATAGGCATAGGGACCGCCGGTTTCCGCCAATTCCGGAGATATCTGAATGGTGTCATAAATATCCTTACCCTGTGCCGGTTTTTCAACTGTTCCGGACCCCTGCTTCAGCAGGGTCCGGGATATTTTCCCGGGCAGTAAAAGCTGAGAAAAAATTTTTCCGATGTTGATGGTTCCACAAAAGAAAAACCCTTTAAAAAAAATACCCGAATCCCGGTGTTCAAATGATTTCCCTCTGACTGTCTGAAATTCCCTGAATATATCATCTAAATTTCTAAGTCCAAAGGTCTTTGCAAATTCGTTAAACACCGTCTGAATATCAGAATCCATAAAAATATCCTGATCTGAATAATTCTTCCGGAACTCGGAACGGGCGCTGTCTGATCCGTACTGGTTTCGAAAAAAATCATACTCCTCCCGTTTCCGGGAATCCGACAGCACAGCATAGGCTTCATTGATCTGTTTCATCTTATCAATGGCTTCAGCATTGTCCGTGTTCTTATCTGGATGATACTTCAATGCCAGACTGCGGTACGCGGATTTGATCTCAGACATGCCGGCATTCCGGGATATCCCCAGTACCCTGTAATAATCCTTTTCAGCCATATTCCCCTCAAATTCTCTGTTTTTCTTTCCCTGATATACTTTTTTGAACTTCCATGTCAACCATTATCACTCGATCATCAAGTTTTCTGAATAGCACCGCCCCCCGTCCCCATCGGTCCTTCCATAAAAACCTGATAATCTATTATCAAAAAATCATTTCACATGTGTTTCATTGAAAAATACGGTAATTTTAAATTTTTTTATTTGACATTGAGTGAACTCAGCCTTTATAGTTTTAATACGTTTATAAGAAACACTCTTCAAAGTATTGCCATTGGCGGCGTTTCATTCTTCGTTGTGGCCAGATCGATGATCATGGTCCGGCCATGCCGGTTATATTAAAATCATAAAAAGTTACATTAAATCTGAATTTACATCAATCTGTACCAGATCAGAAATCAAAAGAACTCACCCCTAACATAAGGAGCGGCATGAAAAAATTTATAAAACCTGTTTTTTTTATCGCCCTTGGTATTGTTCTGGCGTTTCCAGTATTCAGTCTGACCTACTATACTATGGTAAGAACATCCACGCCGGGATTCTGTGCCTCCTGCCATGAAATCAGACCGGCATACAACAGCTGGAAAACATCTACCCATGTAAATAATGCCCAGGGATTTACCGCTGACTGTATGGACTGTCACCTGCCCGCCCCCCAGGATACCATTAACTTTTTCTATTCAAAAACGCTGCACGGAATAAAGGATGTTTACGTCCACTTTGCGCACGGAACCTATGACCGGGAAAAAAGCAGGGAACACGCCTATGAAACCTTTAAAAACGCCCAATGCAGAAAATGTCACAGAAATATCCTCTACCTGCCTGAAAAACGCGGAGCCATGCTTGCCCACAGAACGGTTTTATACCCCAGGAAAGGATATGAGAAAAAATGCGTGGACTGCCACAGAAACCTGGTGCATGTGGACAGCGATATCTACCGCTACAAGCAGAAAGAGGCCCCCTACCGGGGTCTGGGAATATAATTGTTATAAAAATCGTACAACTCGATCATCAAGTTTTTTGAATAGCACCGCCCCCAACGGTTGCCTGTCAGGAACGAGAACGATGGAGGACTTTTTCCCTGCCAGGCTAAAAATCGGCGACCTGCGGCCACTGGTCCTCAAACAGCTTGATTGTCGCAACGCCTGGCAGGGAAAAAGTCTGATCTCCTTTGGTTCTCAATGTTCCTGACAGGCAACCGCTGGGGGCGGCGCTCGGCCCTTCCATAAAAACTTGATAACAGAGTATCAGGAACATTTTTAAAAGTATAATTTTACAACAAAAAACAGGGAGTCAATTATGAAAAAAACAGGACGGATTTTATCCATTGTGATTCTGGTCTCACTGATAACGGCAGTGTCAGGTGTATGCCAGGATGTTCAGATGAACCTTCCCAAAGTTAAGGCCTTTAAAATTGAACGGTCCATGCCCCCCCAGGCCATGGCATGTCTTGAGTGCCACAAAAAAGAGCAGCCTGGAATTTTTTCAGACTGGGCGGCCAGCCGCCATGCAGCAGCAAATATAACCTGCTATGACTGCCATGCTGCAGAAGAGCATGACCCTGATGTGAGCAGATCCCATTATAAAGAGTACGAATCCAGCGACACTTTATACGGTAAAAAGAAATACATGGTGCCGGTTTCTGCAGTGGTCACCCCGAAAGACTGCTCAAGGTGTCACCCTGACGAAGCCAAACAATATTCAAAAAGCAAACACGCCAATACCCTGGAAATCATATGGAAAATCGATCCCTGGCTGAACAACGGCATGAACAGTGATTTTGAACGGATCAACGGATGCTTTCACTGTCACGGCACGATTTTAAAAACAAAAGACAACGAATTGACTCCGGAAACCTGGCCCAATGTCGGTGTGGGCCGGTTAAACCTGGACGGCAGCAAGGGAAGCTGCACCAGCTGTCATACACGGCATCGCTTTTCCATAATGGAAGCCAGAAAACCTGAAGCCTGCGGCCAGTGCCACCTGGGCCCGGATCACCCCCAGATCGAAATTTTTACCGAATCCAAGCACGGTGACATTTACGACAGCTTTGGTGACGACTACAACTGGACAGCCGCACCAGGCACCTGGTCCCCCGGCATTGACTACCGCGGCCCCACATGCGCGTCCTGCCACATGTCCGGTTCAGGCGGTGTAATGACGTCCCATGATGTCACGGAACGTCTGTCCTGGGAGCTTCAGGCTCCTCTGACTGTCAGACCGTCAGACTTTAAAGCTTTTCCCGCTCAGACGAGCTGGGAAGAAGAAAGAAACAAAATGCAGCAGATCTGCAAGCAGTGCCATGGAAAACGCTGGACGGAATCCCATTATACCCAGATGGATAAAACCGTTGAAGAATACAATGAAGTCTATTTCAAACCGGCCAGGGCAAAACTGGATCTGCTTTATGAAAAAGGACTGCTGGATGATACAAAGTTCTTTGATGAAAGACTGGAAGTTGAGTATTATGAACTCTGGCACCATGAAGGCCGCAGGGCAAGAATGGGCGCGGCCATGATGGCGCCGGACTACTCCTGGTGGCATGGATTCTACGAATGCAAGCATCGCTTCAACCATTTTATGGAAGAAGCCGACCACCTGCTGAAAACCGGAGAAAAGGCTTATAAAGCAGTGGATTTTCCCAATGCAACAGGAAACACCACCCGACCCCCTGAGCTGTTCGGCGAATAAAACGTACCACTCAAACGGATGAGGCATAAACAAATCAGCCGTCCATGACTTTCATGGACGGCTGACCAGTTTTCAGAAAACTGACCATTTTTCCGGTAATTTAATGATCATTGAGACAGTGAGGCCAAAAGTTCAATCTGCGGCTCCTATCCGAGCAGATGCGTCAGAGCAGACGGGGTTACCCCTGTTTAATCTGTAAAGCAAGACGACTTCCTGCTTCCCAGGCCTGATCCATGTACTCCTGGTGCTCGGCAATTATGCCCCGGTCAAACAGCTGCATTACCGGTATCTCAGAAATAATTTCATATCCCAGGGCCTCAAGGGGCAGCCGCATGGCATCCAGGGTAAAGCCCATATTTTCCTTTTCCGTCTGTTCGGCTATGGCTGCAATAACCGCCTTTCTGCCCTGTCCGGCCAGACGGCTGCGCCATTGCCTGGGCCTTGTATCAGCAAACTCATAATAGCAATACATCCTGTCTATAAAGGCCTTGACCCAGGCTGAAACATTGTAGTTATGCACCGGTGATATCAGAACCAGTGCTTTTGAGTCTTCAATATGCTGATACAAAAGGGTCATCCCATCTTTTTGACCGGTACATTGTCCATTTTTTCTGCATTGTTCACATCCAATGCACGACCCATACTTATAATCGCGAAGATGCACCTTGTGCACCTTGAGACCGGAATCTTCAACCCCGGTCAAAATGGTATTCAGTAAAATATGCGAATTTCCCCTTTTACGGGGACTTCCTTCCACACCCAGAACACTTACCATCCTACCTCCCTGCTATCCTAAGAGCATTATTTTCAGATTAGGATAAATAAAATTTCATTTTATCTGGCAGTTCTATCAGATTCTTGCGGGAATTTATACCATAAGATTGCTGATAAACAATAATTATAAAATTTAAAGCAATCAACTGTTTTTTTCATGCTATAGTTTCTTTTTTAAATACAAACTGATATAGAACTGCCAGGGTATAACTCGGTTATCAAGTTTTTATGGAAGGACCGATTAAGAGCCCCCAGCGGTTGCCTGTCAGGAACATTGAGAACCAAAGGAGATCAGACTTTTTCCCTGCCAGGCGTTAAGAAAATCAAGCTGTTTGAGGACCAGTGGCCGCAGTTCTTGATTTTTAGCCTGGCAGGGAAAAAGTCCTCCGTCGTTCTCGTT
>JAWOEJ010000035.1:0-13854 GCA_046482845.1 Desulfobacteraceae bacterium
TGAAGAAAGAGTACCAGCTATTGGTCGTAACGGGAATGATTCGGACTGCAGTGATTGCTGTGCCTCCTATATTAAGGTGAAAGCAGGAGAATGTGAAGATGATTTTTGTATTCAATTTCCGGTCATTGTTGATGACGAAGATCCCTAAAGGAGATCAGACTTTTTCCCTGCCAGGCGTTGCGACAATCAAGCTGTTTGAGGACCAGTGGCCGCAGGTCGCTGATTTTTAGCCTGGCAGGGAAAAAGTCCTCCGTCGGTCGCTGTTCCTGACAGGCAACCGCTGAGGGCGGCGCTATTCAAAAAACTTGATGATCGAGTAAAAATGTTTCCGTTTTTAAAATCCTTGCAAAACAAGGTAAATATGGTTAAAATAAATCCATGGATACGCACAATAAAAATCAAAAAGATAAATATGACGGCCCTTGGAAAGAGGGCATTGAAATCTATTTCAAAGAACTGATGGAGTCCTATTTCCCGAAAATTGCTGTGGAAATAGACTGGAGTAAACCATATGAATTCCTGGACAAGGAACTTCAAAGTGTTGTGCGGGATGCGGAGCTCGGCTTACGTCACGCGGATAAACTGGTCAAGGTGTGGTCTCTGAAGGCTGATTGACTGGATGATGACGCTGCCGGAAGAGTTAACAAAACGATTTACCCAAGACCTTATCAATTATGAGGAGGAGAAAAAAATGCCATATATAATGAGTGCGGAAAGGATTGGCATGGAGAAAGGCATGGAGAAAGGCCAGATCTCCGAAGCAAGGGAAATGGTTCTAAAAGCCCTTGATACAAAATTCAGGAAAAAAGTGCCTGCGGATGTTTATAAAACGATAAACATAGTTAACAACAGGCTGTTACTGAAGGATCTCCTTGGATCTGCTATTTTAAGCAAAGACCTGGAGAGTTTCAGAAAAATACTCCAGGAAATACCCCCTGAACAGATGCAGAAACAATAAATCAAGTCTAACAATACTGTGTTGCATCTTCATTAAATGCTTGAATCTTTTGATGTTGTTCTTCGGTAATATCTTTTTGGTATGCTTTTGCGTACATCGCAGCTAAATATATTGTTTTATCTTTGATAACAACATAGTAGATAATTCTAAAGCCCCCTCTTTTGCCTTTTTTTGATCAATAGATCCGACACGAACTTTATAGACTCTTCCAGAAAAATTTGTAATAAATCCCCTTCAAAATTTCCTTGTTCAAGGTTATCCAAGAAATCACTAAAATCCTTTTTTACATTTGGATACTTCTTTGAAAGAAATTTGATATTACGATTAAAAAGAGGTGTGGTTAGTATTTCATACATTTTATAAACTTTTCAATATATCACGTGCTTTAGTCAATTTAATTTTACTTTCAGCATGGTAGGCTATAGACTCAAAAGATTCAACCAAAGCATTCCCTCTATTTTCCATGTCATAATCATTATCATCTTCATCTTTCACAATAATCGTAAGAATTTGTTTGGGTTTGATATTAAATTTTATCTGTAATTCAGGAGGAAATTCTGATCCTTTGATATTTTCAATTATTTTTTGCATGTTTTACCTCACTACAACTTCAATTTTATTTTGCATCTTTAATTGCATTTGCTGTTATTTTGTCAACAATAGTTGGGGCTTGGTTCAAAGTTCGCCCACTTGGCCAGAAAATCAGTCAACAAAAATTTAATTTGAGAAAGTACGGGACAAATATAACTCGATCTGTTAGGAGAAAATAGGAAAGTAGCAGCTAACTTATTTTCTAAAAAAAACAGATCGAGCTATGAACACACTTTATAACGAATCGGAACATGTTGCAAGTGAAAACAGGAAATGGGAACGTGGCAATACGGCAGAACTCGTGTTTGAGTTCGAATCGAAAGAAGAGAATGTCAGCCAGCGTGATTTTGCTAAAATAAACGGCGTTGCCCGGTCAACATTACGGTATTGGTCAGAAAGAAAGAAAAACATTGATGCACATCCATTTGTCATAGAATTTTTTGAAAACCCTGTTGGCCTGGCTTTTTTACACAGACTGGTAACATCGGCTCACATTTCTTTTACTAAATCTGGTCCGGCCAGCATTCATAATGTCAGTGATTTTCTTGAAAGATCTGGCCTTGCCCCCTTTGTTGCCTCATCATATTCTTCTCAGCGCAGGGTTTCCGGACAGATAGATGATTGTATTATCCAGTTTGGGGATATTGAGAATAATAGACTTGGTCAAGAAATGCCGAAAAAAATAATAACGCTATCAGTCATGCGCTAAAAGGCCTTAAAGCTCACCATTCACCGGACTGTTTTCACGTCATTTATGAAATTGGAAAAGGCACTTGCGGCGCATTGATGTCAAAGATAAAAAAAGCGGAGAAAGAATACGAAGAAACAGTCAAGCTGACCCATATCATTGAGCAGAAAAAAGAAAAATTCGATACTGCCGACAAATGGCCTCCGGGGCGAAGACCTCATTTTGAGAAAAAAATCAAAGACGCTAAAGTTCAGGAACAATTTGCCAAAAAAAAAATTGGAGCAGGCTCGCTTAAACCATGAAACCGTATGCGATAAAAAGGCTGAGATAGGGCAAGTTTACCATCCTTACAACCTTGATACCGGTCAGAAACAAAATTCGGAAGCGGTCTCCGATCTTTTGGCAGACTGTTTTGATAAGATTCGGCATGTCCATGATGGTCGCCCATGTGGTGCTGTCCATATGGGTGCCCGTAAAATGATATTTCATAACCAAAAGGGATATGGTATATTTGGTATATTCAAGATGCTCAATACTTGGTTATATGAAAAAAAATCCAGAGTCTTGCGGTTCAAAAAAGAATGTAACGGAGACCAAAAATGAATAAGGCTGCTATTACCAAACATGAGATTTTCAATAAACTGGTCGGTTTTAATGAGCAGGATTTAATTGACATTGAAAATTTTATCGATTTTATGAGGCACAAAAGAAAGATTAAAGAAAAAAAGATCGTCAAACTCAAAGGTATTTTAAAAGACCGGGATATTGATTTTTCAGTCCTCAAAGAGCTTAAGAAAAGCACATGGGAACATGTCGGCCAGGAGTTTGAGAATGGATAGTTTTGTGACTGACACCCAGGCCCTTGTCAAATTCATGATGGGCAAAAAAGTCATCAACGAACCGTCACACAAAGCATACCAGGCAGCCGACAAAGGCGATGCCACCATTATCATACCGGCCATAGTTTTAATGGAGATGCTGTATCTGTTTGAAAAAAACAGGATCAACGTGGGGCTGCTGCAGACAGAAGAACTGTTTAAAAGCCTGAACTACCAGTTTGAACCCTTAAGTTTTGACATCATTAAAACCGCTTCCACCATCAACGACATTCCGGAACTGCATGACCGCCTGATTGCAGCGACTGCCAAATACCTTGAACTGCCCCTGATCTCCAATGATCCGGAGATTAGAGATTCTGAACACGTTGAGGTTTTATAATACCCTATATACAAATTGTTGACATACAGTTTCACCCTGGCGGTCTTGACGTCATGCCAGTTGTCAAACAGGGTTTGCTCGACAGCGAAATCAAATACATTGTAGCTGTCCAGCGTGACATCTCGAACTTCCAGGTTACTGGGATCGTCGTCTATTATGTCGATGACCTGCTGGACCTGCTCGTCCTGGTATTTGTAGTCTAAAACTCGATTATCAAGTTTTTGTAGAAGGAACGGTTAAGAGCCCCCAGCGGTTGCCTGTCAGGAACATTGAGAACCAAAGGAGATCAGACTTTTTCCCTGCCAGGCGTTGCGACAATCAAGCTGTTTGAGGACCAGTGGCCGCAGGTCGCCGATTTTTAGCCTGACAGGGAAAAAGTCCTCCGTCGTTCTCGTTCCTGACAGGCAACCGCTGGGGGGCGGTGCATTTCAAAAAACTTGATGATCGAGTGTAAGAGACCAAACAGCAGCAACAAGAACGCAGCAATCGTTAAAAAGGTTAAAACGAGCCTGAATTTTTTCATCCCGTGGCAGTGAGTGATAGCATAAAAGCAGATCATGTTTGAACCGCCCTTGTATTCAGCTGTTACTTGTGCTAATAATGTATGTTATGGGTATTCAGGACCTATCGGGCCCACGGGTTTCACGCCACCTACTGGGCCGCGAATCTAAATGTATGGGTGGAAATGATGAAAAAAGAGCTTAAGAAAGACGATTATAACGCGCTTTATCCTTTTTATAACTGGCTCATCATCCATATACCCATATTTGTTAAACTGACGGACCAGGTGCCTGCAAAAGGATCTTCTGAGGCCCGCCATCACGATTGAACCATGGTGAAAAAATGACAGATTTAATCACAGAAAACCTGTATAATCAATACCTGGCATTCCTTCTGGACGGCAGACGGGATAAATGCGCAGACATTGTTCAGAACCTGTTGAATCAATCCATAGACATTAAAATTTTGTATACTGATTTATTTCAGAGAAGTCTTTATCAGGTTGGCGAACTCTGGGAGTTAAACCGGATATCCGTGTCCAGGGAACACATGGCCACTGCCATTACCGAAGGCCTGTTAAGCCTTACATACCCCCGGCTTTTTGATAAAAAAAAAGTGACAGATCAGAAGAACAGAGTTGTTGTTTCCTGCGTCGCCCGCGAAACCCACCAGGTCGGCGGTAGGATGGTGGCAGATATTTTCGAACTTCTCGGCTGGGACAGTCATTTTCTGGGGGCAAACACCCCAGTGGACCATCTTCTATCCCATATCCAGGAAGAGACCCCGGATCTTCTAGGGCTGTCATTGAGCATTTATTTTAATTTTCCGGTTTTAAAGGACTCTGTTGAAAAGATCCGCAACAGCTTCAGCAGTCTTGACATATTTATAGGAGGCCAGGCATTCCGGTATGGCGGAATTGATGAAATCAGCAAATGGCCCAATGTGCAGTATATCCCGTCCCTTTCCAGGCTGGAGGAAATTCTTGAAACAGATTATGCTTTTGCTTGATTATCAAGTTTTTATGGAAGGGCCGGGCCTTGCCCAGCGGGGGCGGCGCTATTCAAAAAACGGGATGATCGAATAAAAGGGGAAAGTGATGCTTGAAGACGTATTTGAATATCTAAACCAGTTTGCACCGGTACTTTTTTTGACAATTGATGAAGACGGCAGAATTCTCACCATGAACCGGTATGCTGCTGATACATTTGGACCAGTGGCTGAAGATGCCGGATTTAATGATATGGTCAATGATCTTCAATCAACGTTTGACCTGAATACGCTGGTCAAGTCTTCGGAAAAAAAGCAGTTGCTGAATGTAAACACAGCCGACCACGGGGTGCAGAGTTTCATGTTTACGTTTAAACCCGTTCCTCCCCGTATTTTAATATTTGGCCATCTGGACACCATAAGCATCGAGCTGATGCAGTCTCAAATGATATCTTTGAACCAGGATCTGGGGAATCTCAACCGGGAACTGCAAAAGAAAAACGCTGAGCTGAAAAACGCGCTGGACCATGTAAAAACCCTTCAGGGCATTATACCGATCTGCATGCACTGCCATAAAATTCGAAATGACCAGCAAATCTGGGACAGGCTTGAGGCCTATCTGAGCGAACATACCGATGCCCAGCTAAGTCACGGCATCTGCCCGGAATGCATGAAAAAATATTATCCCGACCTGGATGACGATGCCCTGTAATTCCACCCATACAAACATCTGACAATGGTCTGTATCCGGACACGGCCATCCATTCCCCTGACTTGCCCTCTGACCTGAAACACGAACTGGGAATTGGCCCGGTGCCTCCCGGGAAAACCGGCTGTTCCGGGGAAAAAGAAACGGGGTCAAAGAAAAACCTTAAATCAGATGGGCATATGCCTGCCCTGAATCACTTGATTGATCTTTTTAATGAGGCTGTCAAAATCAACGGGTTTTAAAATATAATCGTCCATGCCGGTTTGCCTGAATTTCTCCCTTTCACTTTTATCTCCATAACCTGTAAGGGCGATAATCTTTATATCAGGATCAAAAAAATCGGATTTTGAATCTCTGATCTGCCTTGTGGCTTCCACCCCGTCCATTTCAGGCATACTTACATCCATTAAAATCAAATCAAAAGATTCTCTGCCAAGGGCCTCCAAAACCTGGCTGCCGGTTGCCGCCCTTGATACTGAATGGCCATTGTGTGTCAGGTACCGGGCCATAACCAGGCCGCTCAGAGGATCGTCTTCGGCCAATAGTATGGAAAGATTCCCCGGGACGTCCTGAACCGGATCAAGCCGGGATTTTTCCACCTGATCCGAAACATCGGCTCTGGCGGGGATGTCCAGTGAAACCCGGAAACAAAGGCAGAGATCCCCCCCTGGTTCCAGTTCAAACCCCAGCTCCCCCCCCATCTGCCGGGCCACGCCTTTGGCCGCTGCAAGTCCCGGGTCCGGCCTGTTTTGCGTCATTCCCCCGTCTGCCGGCCCGGAAGTGGTATTGTGCTGTTTATCATCCAGGTTTGCTTCTCCCTTCAGGGATACAAAAAACTGAACTTTACCCCTGGTCTGCTTTCCCATTTTAATCCTTACATGGGCAGGCTCTGCAGTTTTTACACCGCTTTTGATCAAATTTTCAACTACTCTGCAAAGCCGGGCCTGATCCAATATCAAAGAGCGCGGGATATCCGGCTCAATGTCCAATTCCCAGGTGACCTGCTTTTTACGGGCCAGCCGGGTTAACCGTCCAGTGATATCCTCCAAAAGCATTTTCACGCTAAAGGGTTCACGGTTGATGACCATGTTTCCCGCTTCTATCCTGAGAAGATCCAGCACAGTGTCTGTCATCTCCAAAAGCTGGTCCCCGACCTCCATCATCCGGTCCAGGTAACCGGCCTGCTTTTCATTAACAGGACCGGAGAGTTCACTTTTAAGAAGTTGGGCAAACCCCGTAAGCGAGTTTAAGGGGGAGCGAATATCGTGGCTCACAGTCCTTAAAAGGCTGTCATCTATCCGGAAAGAAATAGCGGGCAGCCCTCTGGAAGGAGCATTCTTTTCAGGAAGGCAGGGGGTATCCGGCAGCCATTTTTCAACAATGGTGACAAGCATATCCGGTTTAAAAGGTTTGGACAGATAATCGTTCATGCCTGCATCAACCCCCTCTTTTCTGTCTTCTTTCATGGCATTGGCGGTTATGGCAATGATGGGGATCTGAGGGTCCAGTGCACCGGCCTGCCCGGAACGTACAGCCCTTGTCACCTCAAGTCCGTCCATATCCGGCATCCTGATATCCATGAGCACCAGGCTGAACAGCCTGGTTTGAAGGGCTTTTATCGCATCACGTCCGTTGCCGACCGACTGAACCGGTATGCCTGATTTTTTCAGCATATCAGAGGTTAATTTACGGAGGAATTCATCATCATCAACCAAAAGTACAGGCATTGGTTTCGTTTTTTGTTCCAGGAGCCTGTAACGGGCCATCCTCTTTTTTTCCTCTTCCGGGCTTTTCTGCAGGCAAACGGTTTTTTTGAGTGCTGGTGTTTGTTTTTTAAATTCAGCTGTGAACCAGAATGTGGAGCCTTTGCCTTTTTCCGAATTCATGCCGATGGTCCCCCCCATAATTTCCACAAGCTGCCTGGAAATGGCAAGCCCCAGGCCTGTTCCCTTGTATTCGGCATAATTTGACTCCTTTACCCGTGTAAATTTTTCAAACAGGTCGCCATGGTGATCCTCTGGAATTCCAATGCCCGTATCCGTGACTGAACAGCGGACAACCGCAGCATCATTGGTCTCGGACACAAGGGCGGCATGCACGGCAACGCTCCCTTTATGGGTAAATTTTACGGCATTGCCCACAAGATTGAGCATCACCTGGCGAAGACGCGCTGGATCACCCTTTAGAAAAACCGGTAGATCAGGGTCGATCCGGGTCAGGTATTGGATTTTTTTTTCTTCGATTTTAAAGCGCATAATACTGGCAAGCTCACTTAACAGTGCGTGCAAATCAAAATCCTGCTCCTCCAGCTCCAGCTTTCCTGCCTCGATCTTGGAAAGATCAAGGATATCGTTAATCAGATCGAGAAGTGAGGTGGCCGAGGCCTTTGTGATATCAACGTATTCGCGCTGTTCCCCGGTAAGCCGGGTTTCCCCCAGCAGAGCTGCCGTTCCGATGATGCCGCTCATGGGAGTCCGGATTTCATGGCTCATATTGGCGAGAAATTCACTTTTGGCCCTGTTGGCCTCCTCCGCCTCCTGCTTTGCCCGGGCAAGGGCCTGCCGGGATTGTTCAATTTCAGCCGTCCTTTCCCTTACCCGCTGTTCCAGGGTCTCGTTATTCTGTTTCAACTGCTCGATGAGAGACTCGTTTTCCAGGCTCAGACGGCGCTTTTCCAATGCCCGGTTAACCGATTTTTTGAGTTCAGACATGTCTTTCAGGGGCTTTTGCAGGTAGTCATATGCCCCGCCCTCTTTGAGGACATCGATGGCATTGTCCAGTGAACCATAGCCGGTCATGATAATCACCTGAATGTGCTTATCCTTTTTTTTAGCCTGTTTCATAACATCTATACCGCTTATACCGCCCATGCGCATATCGGTTATCACCAGATCAAACCGCTCTTCCCTGATCATTTGAACGGCCTCTTCACCGGAAAAGGCTTTTCTTATCTGAAAATTTTCATCCCTCAGAAGAGCCTCGACAAATTTAACAATTGAAGGCTGATCGTCCACAACCAATAACTTGTCCATTATCAATCCCTTTGCCTGACAGTGTTTATATATTGAACGATGCCGTGCATCCTTGATTTAAGGTCCTGAAAAAGCCGGTGACATAATGCCGGATCTTCCTGTCTGGCCGCAGCCTGAAGCTCCTGGCTGATTTGACAGGCGGCCCGTATGTACACGGCTGAAAAAAGAGCGGTGAACTTGTGGGCGGCCGCTGAGATCTCTTTTAAATCCCTGTCTTCCACAACCGTTTCCAGCCGGGCCAGCCGCTGAAAAACATGTTGTGGAAACGCATTAAGGATCTCACCGGTAAATCCTGGATCATCGGAATTGGTTTTTAGAAAGGCCTGAATGTCTGCAATATCTTCATCATTGCAGGCATCATCGCCACGTTTGGGCGCCTCAGGTTCTATGGGTGGGGACAGCCCTCCCATGACCTTGTTTATTGTTCTGTTGAGGGAATTAAAATCCACCGGCTTGGAAAGATAATCGGTCATGCCGGTTTTTATCAGCTGCTCCCTGTCTCCGGCCATGGCATAGGCCGTGAGGGCGATGATGGGGATATCAGAATCAAACCGGTCAGATGTGACGTTCCGAATTGTTTTTGTGGCTTCCACACCATCCATTTCCGGCATCTGAACATCCATGAGGATGATGTCAAAGGAGTCCGTCTCAAGGGCTTTTAACACTTCCCTGCCGTTTTCCGCTCCTGTCACTGTGTGTCCGGAGGATTCCAGAAATCTGGCCATGGCTTTACGGCTCAGTTCATCATCGTCGGCCAGAAGAATCTTCAAGCCCGGGTGCACAGAGGGGGGCGGTTCTGGCAAAGCTGCCTTGTGAACGGAATCCGGGGAATTCAGGCAACCGGCCGGCAGATCCAGGACAAAATAAAAGGCAGAGCCCGTACCCGGCTGGGATTCAACGCCAATGGAGCCCCCCATCAGTTCCACCAGTTCTTTGGAAATGGAAAGGCCCAGCCCCGCTCCCTGGTACTGCCTGGTATAGGAGCTGTCCACCTGATAAAATTTATCAAACAGACGGGTGTGCACCTCTTCAGGAAGGCCTATGCCTGTATCTGACACTTTGAACATAGTTTTTTCATCGGCACTCTTTTCCACGGAAACGATGATGCTGCCCTCCCTGGTGAACTTGACGGCATTACTGATAAAATTTGTCAAAACCTGCATGATCCTGTCTTGATCCCCCACAAGCGTTTCAGGCAGGCTGTCATCTGCCTGAACATGGCAGTTTAATCTGTTATCGTGGTTCAGGCCTAACAACACCCCCTCAATTTTCCTTATCAGGTCCTGAACACTGAAAGGCGCGGCCTTGATCCTTGTTTCCCCGGATTCAATCCTGGAGATGTCGAGAATATCATTTACAAGTTCTGTCAACCTGTTGCCCGCTTCAATAATATGAACCACATAATTTTTCTGCCGGGGAGTTAACAGGCCCTGGAGAGAATCTCTCAACAACTGGGCAAACCCTGTAACGGCATTCAGGGGCGTTCTGATTTCATGACTCATGTTGGCCAGGAACAGGGTTTTGAGTTCATTTGCCGCTTCAGCCTCCTGTTTTGCTTGTTGCATTTCATTGATTCTTTGTTTTTCATTGATGGAGATGGCGTAGAGGTGGGCAATTTTTTCAAGATCACTGATATCCTTTTTTTCATAGGCCCGGGCTGAGTTGGCCAGGGCAATCTGTCCGACCAGTTTTCCGCCGATCAAGGCGGGTACGGACAAAAAACTGTCTATGGAAACATGACCCGGGGGAACGCCTGTGGATCTCGGATCAGATGCCACTTCGTTTGTACACAGAGGTTCCCTGTTTTTAAGCACCCATCCCCATAACCCGGAGAATTTAGAGAATATGTGATCTTTTTCCTGAACACGGCACTTGTCCCATACCGTTTCAGTCAGGGTTGGAGAAACAAGGCAGCCTGTTTCACGATCAATGTACCCGGCAAACCCAAAGCTGCTTTCCGTAAATATTTTGGCCTGCTCCAGCACAAACCCGGATACATCTTCAATGCTTTTGGCAGCGATGATTTTTCGGGCAAGCTCGGCAAGAACATGGTTGAGTGCAGCTTCCGCTTCGAGTTTTTTATCTTGTTCAGTGAGTTTTTTCTTTATTTCACTTCGCGGCAAAACCACATTTTTTTCAACAACAGCTTTGTACAATAGAAAAAATGAGACGATTTTGAACAAATGACCCAAAAAATTAAAGGTACCATAAGGATTTAGATATAAGACAAAACAAATTTCTGAGGCAATGGTTAATGCGATGGCACCTGCCAGCAGCTTTTCCACGCTCCGGGGCAGGATACCGGATCTTTGTTTCAGTAAAATCAGGCAGACAACAAGAACGCTGCAGAGGATATACTCACTGGTTTTTTTAAAAAAAGTCAGTCCCTGACCTTCAACAAAACAGACCGGGAAAATCCCTGAAAAAAAAACAGCTGCCACAAGGCTTGAAAAGAGAAAGAAAAACGTCCAGTAGATAATTTTCCTGTGGATTCGCCGGTTTAAAAAGAAAATAGCGGCAAGAAAGGTCAGGGTTTCCAGGGACCGTGCGGCAATCCACAACTGGACAGCGGTGTTGGTTCCATGCTCTTGAAATACCCCCATTCCCTTGTAGCTTTGCATATGCAGAAAATCGAGTCCCCCGGTGAAAACAAGGCCTGTGCCGATAATCGTAAAAAATGAGAATGTCTTGTCTTTCTCCGGTGTATTTATTGAAACAGCAAATACGCCAAAGGCCACAAAGATGCTGAAGGTTTCAGCTATGCTGTGATAAAGCAGGTAATTGTCAAGACTTATCAGGTAAAGGCCGGCAAGGGCAAGTCCGAACAGCGCATATACCCCTAAATGTACCGATGTAAACGATTTTTCTTCCAAATTTGCCTTCCTTTTTCTCATCCCAGCAGTTCCATTGCCTGGTTCACGGCAATGTCCACCTCAGCCATCATGATTTCCGCATCTTCCAGGGAGAGGGCCATGGCTTCCCAGGCACCGGGCTTGAACACCTCGTTGTAACACGCTATCCCGTTTGACTGGCCGTTGGAAGTGCAGATACCGTTGGCCAGGTGGACCAGCTGCTGGCACTGCTGTTCATTTTTTGATCCCATGAACGGAAAATGGTGATACCGGGCGGCCTTGACGATCTGCGGATCAAGATGCCACCATTTTTCAATATACCGTGCCCCAACCTCGGGGTGGTCGATTCCAAAAACCTTTTCTTCCTGCTTTTCCAGGGGAATCTCCTCCTGACTGAGATTTTTTAAAAACTCAGCATAGGCTCCAGGGATGATGTGAACCATGACCATTATGCCGATATCATGCATCAGCCCTGACAGATAGGCCGTGCTCTCCGTGCCGGGCATGGTATTTGCGTGCCTGCTGAGCATCTGTGTAAAATTTGCAACGGCAAGGCTGTGTTTCCAGAACTGTCCTGGATTGATCAGGGTTGTATCTGAAAACAGCCTGGTTAATTCAAGGGAAAAGACCAGCTGCCTGATCTTCTCCATTCCCAGTGTGTTGACAGCCATGGGCAGACTTTCTATCCTGTCATATCCTGACCGGTAAAAGGCACTGTTGGAGACATGAAGCACCCGTCCCGCCAGAATCGGGTCCAGCTCAATGATCCGGGCAATGTCATTCATACCGGCATAAGGATCATCCAGCACAGTTTGAAGCTTGACCAGGATATCGGGAAATACAGGCAGGTCCCCTCTCTTTTCAATCAGTGAAACTATTTTTTTCCTCATAACGCCCCCAGATTATCCATGCCCACGGTTTGAATGATTTTCGCCAGCACATCTTCCCCTGAAAAGGGTTTGGTGATGTACTGCCTTGCGCCGCTTCGCACCGCATCGATCACCTTTTCCTTCTGGGATACCGATGTCAGCATGATCACTGGAATGGATTGGTAACGCCTGTCCTGCTTGATAATTTTCAAAAATTCATGGCCGTTCATCACCGGCATTTCCACATCCAGCAGAATCAGGTCCACATTGCCGTTAACGGCTTCAAGGACGTCCAGTCCTTTTTGCCCGTTTTCAGCCTCCAGCACTTCCATACCGATCACTTCCGCCATATTTATGATGGTCTGGCGAATGGTTTTTGAATCATCTACTGAAAGGATACGCATGCTGTTTCTCCTAAGGTTTTTCATTGATTACGGCATCTTTGTAATGAGCTACCCTGAACTCATCGGAAAACCCCCTCAGGGATTCAGTGGCACCGAGCAGAAAAACACCTTTACGGTTGAGGGCTCTGAACATTTTTGAGAACAGGTCCCGCTTAAAGACCTTTGAAAAATAGATGGCCACATACCGGCAGAGGATCAGATCAAAGGTACCCAGTGAAATGAAACTGTTCTGCAGATTGAACTGCTTGAACGTGACCCGTTTTTTCAAGGTCCGGTCAAACTCCCAGACATTGCCGGTCCTGGTAAAGTACCGCTGCTTAATGCTCGGTGTTGTGCCCCGGCCCATGGCCATGTTGTCGTACCGTGCCGCAATGGCCAGAAAAAGGGCGGAAGTAGAGATATCCGTTCCCAGTATCTCGATCTTATCCAGCAGATGGGGTTTTTGGCGAGCCTGTGCCCCCTCGTTCAAAAGCATCACAAGTGAATAGGCCTCCTGGCCGGTTGAGGCGGCTGCTGACCATACCCTGGGACGGTCCCCTTGTTCAGCCATATCCAGAAGCCTGGGAACGGCAACCTCCTTCAAATACACCCATGTACTTTTGTCCCTGAAAAAAAGGGTTTCATTGGTTGTCATGGCATCAACAATGCGATCCCTGAGTTTTCCTGAATTGTCTGAAAGGGCCTTTTCATGGAACTCTTTAAAAGAACGGCACCCGTGTTCAACAACCAGATCCGTCAACCTCGACTCGATCAAATACTCTTTTCCCTTTTCAAGGAGGATGCCGCACTGTTCCTCAATAAATTTCTGCATGAGAGAATATTCCAGCTGACTTATTTTCACAATCATCACCGACCCCTTTTCACGATTTGCATGATCCTCTCGGCTATCCCCTCTTCTGGAAGAATCTCGTCGGCGTCACCTGCCTCGGCCACGGCCCCGGGCATTCCCCAGACCACAGAGGTGGCTTTGTCCTGAACAAGGCAAAACCCCCCTTTCCTTCGAATGGCGGCCACGCCTGAAGCGCCGTCCCTTCCCATGCCGGTG
>JAWOEJ010000069.1:0-4614 GCA_046482845.1 Desulfobacteraceae bacterium
TTAGCTGAGCACTGATGGCTGACAGCTGATGGCTTTTATATAAAAACAGGGGGAAGAAATGAAAATTACAAAGATAGATCACCTCGGCATTGCCGTGGGCAGCATTGAAAAGGGAAAAAATTTCTGGACGGACGTGCTGGGGTTGAACTTTGCCGGCACTGAAACCGTGGAGGCCCAGAAAGTGACAACGGCTTTTCTGCCTGTGGGTGAAAGCGAAATCGAACTGCTTGAGTCTACATCTCCGGACGGGCCCATAGCAAAGTATATTGATAAAAAAGGACAAGGGATTCAGCATGTTGCCTTAGGTGTTGAAAATATTGAGGAAGCCCTTGCAGAACTCAAGGAAAAAGGGATTCGCCTGATTGACGAAGAACCCCGTAAAGGGGCTGGCGGCGCAAAGATTGCCTTTCTCCATCCCAAAGCGACTTCAGGGGTCCTGGTGGAGCTGTGTCAGAGAGATTAACCCATTGCATGGCAGGTGTAATCTGAATTTCCGGGCGCTGCCTGGCTTAAACCTGAAACAGGCATAATTTTTTGGTTTGTTCTTGACAACTTGTCTCTGTTTGATAACTACGAACAAGAAAAATATGCCCCTTTTTTGCATTACACTGTTTAAACTTTTAATCAATGACAATATAAGGAGCCTGTATGTCAAAGAAACCGGATATTAACAGCTGGAAGGAAATGGCTGAAAAAGAACTCAGGGGGAAACCCCTTGATTCCCTTTATGTGAAAACGCCTGAGGGAATAACAACCAAACCTCTGTACACGGCTGAAGACCTTGAAAAAGTGGAGTTTAACAATACCGTGCCGGGTTGTGAGCCCTTTGTCAGGGGACCCAGGGCAACCATGTACACAGGGCGGCCCTGGACCATACGCCAGTATGCTGGATTTTCTACGGCAAAGGAATCCAATGCGTTTTACCGCAGAAACCTGGCAGCCGGCCAGAAAGGGCTTTCCGTGGCCTTTGACCTTGCCACCCACCGGGGGTATGATTCTGATCATCCAAGGGTTTCAGGGGATGTTGGCAAGGCAGGTGTGGCTGTTGATTCTGTTGAGGACATGAAGATTCTTTTTGATCAGATTCCCCTGGATAAAATGTCGGTTTCCATGACCATGAACGGTGCTGTTCTTCCCATTCTTGCCGGGTATATTGTTGCAGCCGAAGAGCAGGGGGTTAAACAGGAACAGCTCATGGGGACCATTCAGAATGATATATTAAAGGAGTACCTGACCCGGAATACCTATATATATCCGCCAAAGCCCTCCATGAGGATTATTTCTGATATTATCGGGTATTGTTCGGAAAATATGCCGAAATTCAACACCATCAGCATCAGCGGCTATCACATGATGGAAGCCGGGGCAGACTCGGTGCTGCAGACCGCCTTTACCCTTGCCGACGGTCTGGAATATGTTAAGGCGGCCATTGATGCAGGACTTGATATAGATGCCTTTGCCCCCCGCCTTTCCTTCTTTTTCGGCATTGGCATGAATTTTTTTATGGATGCTGCCATGCTCAGGGCGGCCCGCTTTCTCTGGGCAGAGCTGATGGACCGGTTCAATCCCAAAAATCCCAAATCCAAGATGCTCAGAACCCACTGCCAGACTTCGGGATGGTCTCTGACCCAGCAGGATCCCTACAACAATATTATCAGGACCACCCTTGAGTGCATGTCTGCTGTTCTTGGCGGAACTCAGTCCCTTCACACCAATTCATTTGATGAGGCAGTGGGTCTGCCCACGGAAACCTCTGCCCGGATAGCAAGAAACACCCAGATTATTGTTCAGGAAGAATCCAAGGTCTGCAGTGTGGTTGATCCCCTGGGCGGCTCCTATTATGTGGAATCCCTTACCCAGAATATAATTGACGAGGTCAGAAGGATTATCAAAGAGATAGATGACCTCGGGGGCATGGCCAGGGCAATAGAGACGGGGATGCCGAAAATGCGCATTGAAGAGGTGGCAGCCAGGCGCCAGGCAAGAATCGACCAGGGCAAAGATGTGATTGTCGGGGTGAACAAGTACCAGGTGGAGGACGAAACCCCCATGGATGTCCTTGAAGTCTCTGACGACGTGCGCATTGAGCAGATTGAACGACTTGAACAAATCAAAAAGAGCAGAGATAAGGATCTTGTCAAAAAAGCACTTGAGGATTTAACAAAAGCGTGCAAAAGCGGAGAAAATCTTTTAGCCGTCTGTCTTGATGCGGTAAGGGCAAGGGCAACGGTAGGTGAGATTTCCGATGCCATGGAAACTGTGTTTGGCAGGTATGTTGCAACTACCCAGTGTATTTCAGGTGTTTATGCTGCTGAATGCGGGGATTCTGAAATCCTGGCATCCCTTAGAAAACGGACAGCGGATTTTGAAAAAAAGACCGGGAGGAGGCCCAGAATCCTGTTAACCAAAATGGGACAGGACGGACATGACCGCGGGGTCAAGGTGATTGCCACTGCCTATGCAGATATTGGTTTTGATGTGGATATCAGCCCCATGTTCCAGACCCCTGAAGAGGCGGCCCGGATGGCCGTGGAAAATGATGTTCATGTGGTTGGTGTGTCCAGTCTTGCCGCAGGTCATAAAACCCTTGTACCAAAACTGGTTGAGGCCCTGAAAAACGAAGGCGCCGGCGATATAAAAGTGGTCGTCGGCGGTATCATTCCGCCTGGAGATTACGAGATCCTCAGAGCGGCGGGTGCGTCAGAAATTTTCGGGCCCGGCACTGTGGTTACAGATTCAGCCAACAGAACCCTTAATGTTATTGGTGCATAGTAAGCCTCTGAATGGTTTAAATTTTATTTGTTTAAAAGGGGAGAAGTGACAACTTGACAATTAATTATGGATATTGATTCTGAATTTTACGCCAGGGGTGTTTTAAATGGGGAACGGCGGATGATAGCCAAGACCATTACACTCCTGGAAAGTACGTTGCCCGCTCACAGAAAGATTGCCGCTGAAGTGATGGAAAAACTCCTTCCCCATACCGGGAAATCCATACGGCTTGGCATAACAGGGGTACCCGGTGTTGGAAAGAGTACGTTTATTGAGAACCTCGGCCTTAATCTGGCAGAAAAAGGCCACAGAATAGCCGTGCTTGCCGTTGACCCTTCGTCGAAAAGGAGCGGGGGAAGCATTCTCGGGGATAAAACCCGTATGGAAAAACTTGCCTGCCATGATAACACCTTTATCCGGCCGTCCCCTTCAGGGGAGACCCTTGGGGGAGTTGCCGCCAAAACCCGTGAAATAATGCTGGTATGTGAAGCCGCCGGGTATGATATTGTTTTTGTGGAAACAGTAGGGGTGGGCCAGTCAGAAACCAGTGTGGCCTATATGGTTGACTTTTTTCTGGCCCTGATGATTGCCGGTGCCGGAGACGAACTCCAGGGAATCAAAAAAGGGGTGCTTGAGGTGGCAGACGCCCTTGCCATTAACAAAGCTGACGGCGATAATGTTCAAAAAGCTGAAAATGCCAGACAGGATTATGAAATTGCTCTGCACATGGTGTCGCCTGATTCGCCCAACTGGCGGCCTCCTGTGATCTGCTGCAGTTCTGTTCTTAAAAATGGAACGGATAATGTATGGAAAACCGTGCTGGATCACAGAAAAATAATGAAAAAAAGCGGTGAGTTTGTGCAGCGGCGAAAAAAACAGGCCCTGGAATGGATGTGGACCCTTGTATATGACGGCCTTAAGGCACGGTTTAAAGAAAATTCACATGTGGCGGAGATGGTTCCTGAAATGACGGTAAAAGTTGAAAAAGGGGTCGTTTCCCCCACGGCCGCAGCTGAAAAGCTGCTGTCTGTTCTTGAGATCAAATGATGCCGGACAAAGCATTCAGCAACAAGCACGACAGTAAAAAGCTTTCAGCCATCAGTAAAAAGCCGTCAGCCGTTATATTTGATCCATGCTGCTGACAACTGACAACTGACAACTGAATACTGAAGGCTGTTAAATAAAAATTAAATTATGCCTTTTATTTCGCTGTTTTTGCGGGATTTGACAAAAAGGCGGATTGCTAATCTGAGTTATTGGGAGATACTATGAAGATACATGAATACCAGGCCAAGGCACTTTTCAGCAGGTATAATGTTCCTGTACCTGGCGGCAGTGTGGCTTTTTCCGAAAATGAGGCGATTGAAACCGCCCGGGGGCTGGGCGCCTATCCTGTTGTGGTCAAGGCCCAGATCCATGCCGGGGGCCGGGGCAAGGGAGGCGGTGTCAAGCTTGCAGGATCCGAGGCTGAAGTGGCTGAATTTGCCGGGAGCATCCTTGGCATGACACTGGTGACCCACCAGACAGGTCCCATGGGAAAAGAGGTGAAAAAACTTCTGGTGGAAGCGGGACAGGATATTAAAAAGGAGATTTACTTAAGCCTTTTAGTGGACAGGGAGACAGCCAGTATTGTCATTATGGCCAGCCGGGAAGGCGGTATGGATATTGAAGATGTGGCTGCAAAGACCCCTGAAAAAATCATAAAGGTTTACGTGGATCCCCTGTGCGGTATCCAGGGGTACCATATAAGAGATGCGGCTTTTGGGCTTGAGCTTCCCAAAGCAGCAATGAAACCGTTTTCCGCCATGCTCAAACAGCTTTACCTTCTTTTTGTGGAAAATG
>JAWOEJ010000158.1:0-6041 GCA_046482845.1 Desulfobacteraceae bacterium
TCTATTTCCCTTTTGACAAGCAGAGCCCGTTTAATAAGATCCTGCCGGGTGTTTTCCAGGGAAAAGCTTTTAAAAAAAAACGAGGCATAAACAGTGACAGCAACCAGGGAAAGGATTGTAATCACAAGGAAGATGGGGAATATGTGCCAGATAAGCTTTCTTTTTTTATCCGGCATCATTGTCTTCCCTGAACCGGTAACCTATTCCCCTTACCGTTTCTATGAAGGACGACAATCGGCCGAGTTTTTTCCGCAGACCGGCAACAGTGACATCCACGCTTCTTTCTGTTACTGCATAGTTTTCTCCGTGTACAGCATCCACGATCTGTCCCCGGGTAAACACCCAGCCTTTTTTCTCTGCCAGAAGGGACAGAAGAGAAAATTCAGACAAAGTAAGGTCCAGAGAGGTTCCATTTATTTTAACCAGATGGCGGTCATGGTCAATCACCATGTCTCCTTCTCTGGTTACCCGGGTGGGCTGGTTTTCAAGACTTTTCTGCCGCCTTCTGAAAATTGCCCTGATCCTTGCAGTCAACTCCCTGGGGCTGAAGGGTTTGGAAACATAATCATTTGCCCCGAGTTCAAGGCCTGTGACAATATCACTTTCTTCCCCTTTGGCAGATAAAATGACAATGGGCATTTTGCTGGTTTCCTTATCTGCTCTCAGCCTGCGCGTTACTTCAAGTCCGTCTATGCCAGGAAGCATAAGATCGAGAACCATGAGATCCGGCCTGAATTTTTTGGCAGCAGACAGGCCGTCTTCCCCTGACATGGCAGTGAGCGTTTCATACCCTTCTTTTTTAAGATTATATGAGACAAGCTCAAGGATGTCCTGTTCATCATCTACAATTAAAATTTTTTCCTGCATGTCATTCCTGTTGTTTTTTTTTTGAAAGCCGTCAGCTATCAGCCGTCAGTGATCATTTATCAGCTATCAGTAAAAATTAAAAATTTTTCCCTGCCTGGTTACTGACAGCTGATGGCTTTCGTGATTTGTTGTGGCCGCTCAGGCCATGAATGTTTATATGGGTTTAGATCCTTCCCTGATATTTAATTTAATTACCACACTGGTGTTCCTGTAATCCAGGATTTTTTTAAAATATTTTTCTATTACTTGATTATCAGGTTTTTATGGAAGGACCTATTAAAAGCCACCAGCGGTTGCTGTTCAAAACGCTTGATGATCATTATACATGGTATTCATGACGGACAATTTCACCCTTTACCAGATGGATCACTTCTTCGGAAATATTTTTGATATGGTCGCCTATACGTTCAAGGTGCCTTGAAATCAGATATCTGTTTACAATTCTGCCGCAGTATTGCGGTGATTTAATAATGGCTGTTTTCATGCTGTCATAGGCCTCATTTCTCATGGCATTGACTTTTTTGTCCATTCTGATGGCCTGCTCAGCCATATCCGAATCCATGGCCACCAGGGCATCCAGACTGGTTTTCAGCATTAACCCGGTCTGTTCAGACATGTCATGGTAGTCATACACATAATTTCCCAGATTTTTGCCGGAGATGCTTGTTACCCGCCGGCATATGTTGGCGGCAAGATCTGCTATCCTTTCAAGGTCGTTGTTGATTTTGATCACCACGATGAGAAACCTCAGATCAATGGCAACGGGTTGATACAGAGCAATCAGCTTCAGGCATTCCTCCTCAATCTCAACCTCAAATTCGTCTATTTCAACATCAGAATCAATGATATGTTGAGCAGACCAGGCATCATTGTCTCTAACGGCAGTAACCGCTGTTTTAAGCCTGTTCTCAACCATTCCTCCAAGTGAGAGGATCTGTTTTTTTATTTTATTCATTTCTTTTTGAAGGTTAGCTGCCATGGTTGTTTTTTCTCCCCTGGTTGTCAATTTTATGTGTCATTATCCAAACCGTCCTGTTATGTAATCTTCTGTCTGTTTCAGTTCTGGTTTGGTAAAAAGAATATCTGTGTCGTTGAATTCAATGAGTTTTCCCATGTAGAAAAAAGCGGTCTGGTCGGACACCCTGGCAGCCTGCTGCATATTGTGGGTTACAATGATAATGGTCAGCTCCTTTGACAGCTTTTTGATCAGTTCTTCAATTTTCTGGGTGGCAATGGGGTCCAGGGCAGATGCCGGTTCATCCATTAAGAGGACTTCAGGATTCACGGCAAGGGCTCTGGCAATGCAGAGCCGCTGCTGTTGACCCCCTGAAAGTCCCAGGGCGCTTTCCTTGAGGCGGTCTTTGGCTTCGTCCCAGATGGCGGCTTGTTTCAGGCTTTTTTCAACGGTTTCTTCTATTTTTGCTTTGTTTCGCTCTCCATTGATCCGCAGCCCATAGGCAATATTTTCAAATATGGTTTTGGGAAAGGGATTGGGTTTTTGAAATACCATTCCCACTTTACGGCGGAGATTCACCACATCTATTTCCGGGGAATTGATGTCGTTTGCATCCAGAAGGATTTCTCCTTTTGTCCGGGTTTGGGGAATCAGGTCATTCATGCGGTTTAAACATCTTAAGTAGGTGCTTTTACCGCATCCTGAGGGGCCGATTAAGGCTGTTACTTTGTTTTCTAAAAAATCAAGGTTAATATCGTACAGCGCTTGAAATTTATTGTAAAAAAAATCAAGTTTTTTTGTCTGCATTTTTACAAGCAAAGCCATTTATTTTATATCCTGTTTTTTTTTCTGAGATGGGAGCGCAGAAGAATTGCGCCAAGATTCATGCCGAAAACAAGTGCCATAAGGACAAGGGCTGTCCCGTACTGGAGGTGACGGGTTTGTTCAATATTTGTACCTGCTGTTGCCAGAACATAAATGTGGTAGGGCAGGGCCATTACTTCGTCAAACAGGGAGTCGGGCAGAACAGGGGTAAAAAAAACAGCACCTGTGTACATGATGGGTGCGGTTTCTCCGGCAGCACGGCTGAGCCCGAGAATGCCGCCGGTTATTATACCGGGAAAGGCCGCGGGCAGAACAACCCTGTATATGGTCTGCCATTTGGTAGCGCCAAGGCCCAGGGAGGCTTCCCTGTAAGTGTCAGGAACAGCGCGCAGGGCTTCTTCAGAGGTTCCAATGATAACCGGGAGGGTCATAATGGCCAGGGTCAGTCCGCCGGCTGCAATGGAAACCCCCATATCCAGAACAATACAGAAAAAAGCCAGCCCGAAAAGTCCGAAAACGATGGAAGGGACCCCAGCCAGATTATTGATGCCCAGCCGTATGATTCTCACCAGTCTGCCCTGGGACGCATATTCGTTGAGGTAGATGGCCGAAGCCACTCCAATGGGCATTGCAATGGCAAGAACTACGGCGCAAAAAGCTGCGGTTCCCAGTATACACGGAAAAATCCCGCCTTTGGTCATTGAATCCGTTGGCGCACGTGTTAAAAATTCCCAGGAGATAGCAGTGTAGCCCCGGGAAAGCATAAACCAGATAATAATGGCCAGAGCCACCCCGTTAATCAAAGCTGAAAAACGGAACACTGAAAAACTGATGGTTTGAAAAACTTTTCTTTTATTCATATGCTATAAGGACGCCTCTCCGGTTTGTCGAAATTTATAGGAAATATGATCTGCCAGAATATTAAATAAAAATGTAAAAACAAACAGCACCAGTCCAATGGCAAACAGGGCATGGTAATGTTCACTGCCGTATGGGGCCTCTGCCATTTCCGCTGCAATGGTTGCCGGCATGGGCCGGACCGGGTCAAATAATGAAGACGGGATAACAGCAGCCCCGCCTGCCACCATGAGAACCACCATGGTTTCGCCTATGGCACGGGACATACCGAGAATGACGCCTGTGCAGATACCGGACAGGGAGGCTGGAAAAACAACCCACACTATGGTTTCAAGATGGGTGGCCCCCAGGGCAAAGGAAGCTTCCTTAAGGGCAACCGGCACACTGAAAAGGGCGTCTTCCGAGATGGAGCAGATGGTGGGGATTGACATAAAGGCCAGCATAAGGGATGCATTGAATAAATTGAGTCCCACAGGGATATTGAAAATCTTCTGAATAAAGGGAGCAACCACCACCATGCCGAAGAATCCAATCACCACAGAGGGCATGGAGGCCATCAGTTCCACCACAGGTTTTATGATTTCGGAGATCCGTTTTGAGGCAATCTCTGCCAGGAAAACAGCTGTCATGATTCCTAAGGGAATGGCAACCAGGCCGGAAAGCAGTGTTACCAGAAGGGAGCCGACAATAACCGGGAAAATTCCGAAATCAGCCGGGTCATCTGTGGGATACCAGTAATTGCCAAAAATAAAGTCCTTAAGGGAAATATATTCGGCCAGGGGGTATGCCTCCAGAAACAAAAACACCATGATGAGAAAAAGCATGGTAATGGAAAAAAAGGCAATAAGCAGAAACATGGTATGCATGTTTTTTTCAACACTGTTTTTTTTCAACGCTTGGGTCTCCCTTGAAATCAGACAGGGCTCAAATATTTTGAACCCTGTCATAAATCCTGCTTTTCCTGCGGGGTTACATGAAAAAGCAGGGGTGCATGTTTTTGTGTTTTTTCATGTTGTGTTTTGTCCGCCAGACTTACCTTAATGTGAAAAGGGGTTAATAAACTGGAATGCTGCCCACTTCTTCAACTATTTTCTGTCCTTCTGGGGAAAGTACGAAACTCAGGAAATCCTGGGTTTTTCCTGTTGGCCATGAATTGGTAAACATGAACAAGGGGCGTGACAGGGGGTAGGTGCCGTTTATTGTGGTGGAAGAACTGCCGGGGACACCGTTGACAGACAGGGTTTTGACAGAATCATTGATATATCCAAGGGCTATATAACCGATGGCACCGGGGGTTTTTGAAACTGCCTGGACCAGGCCGCCGTTGGAGGGAACGGTCAGAGCGGACGGAACCACACGTTCTTTGTTCATCACCAGTTTTTTCCATACACCAAAGGTGCCTGAAGAACTGTCACGGGAAATGACGATTATCTTGCCGTCATTTCCGCCCACTTCTTTCCAGTTGGTAATTTTACCAAGGAAAATGTTTTTAAGCTGTGCTATGGAAAGATTCTTTACCGGGTTGCCTGGATTCACCACTGGCACGATGCAGTCAAGGGCAATTCTGTGGGGAACCGGATACACATCCTTTGAAACGCAGAGTTTTACTTCCTTGAGTTTAATAAACCGTGAGGCATTGCCGATATCCGCGGTCCCGTCTACTATGGCCTTGATGCCGTTACCGGAACCCCCGCCGGAAAGGGAGATCTTTACATGGGGGTTTTTGGCCATGTAAGCTTCAGAGGCTTTCTGGGCAATGGGCAGAACCGTGGTGGACCCTTTGAGCACCAGCTCTTCAGAGATGCCCGGGCTTGCTGCAATAAGAGCTGCGCAGCAGATAAATACAAATGTCATAATAAATTTTTTCATTTTTTTCTCCTTAATGGATTTGTTTATTTTTTAAAAAAAACCGATCTTCAACGTACAGGGCGACTATAAGCCTGTTTTGTTAGGAAAATATTAGGGGGATGTATGAAAACCATTAAACTTCGATAGAACGACCATGATGCACACCATCACAACGAAGCAAGAACAGGAGCGTGCCGTCCCCAGCGGTTGTCTGTCAGGAACGAGAACGCTGAATTGCGCAGGACTGGGAAGAGAAGGCTGATTTTGGGAGGACAAAAGGGGAGAACAGGGTGGTTAACAGGATATTCTCTTTTTAAGGAGAAGTCTGTTGCCTGTTTGATTATAGCTGTATTCTGAAAAATAATGTTTCATGATAAACAGACCCCGGCCTCTTTCTGAGCTGCTGTCAGGAAAGGAATCCGCTCTGTTCTGCCAGTCAAATCCCCTGCCCTGATCTTCTATTTCCATCTGCAGGGTTTTATCCGAAGTCAGATGTACCCAGCACGTGACCAGTTTTTCGGGGTTGTTTTCATTACCGTGTTTTACAGCATTGGTAAGGCCTTCCCGCAGGACAAGGTGAATTGAGAAAATGTCTTTTTTGATTCGGCCATTTTTTCCCTTGAGAAATTTAATGGTCTTTTCGCATGCCCTGTCAAGATTTTTCATGGTTGAATTAAAGGTGATGGAA
>JAWOEJ010000358.1:0-6331 GCA_046482845.1 Desulfobacteraceae bacterium
ACTGCAAGCTCCCAATTAGCAAGTAGTTCATCTTTGTGAATATCCATCCACACCTGTAACATTTTCAACTGTTTAGGAGGAATACCACCAGCAAGAACAGCACCATCTTCAATAGAAAAACTGAAGCTTTCATACCTTGATAACGCGCATGAATATGAGGCAGGTGATGACGTTCATTGTCCTCAAAAAAAATAGATACCAAAATCCCGTAAAACATGCTGATAGTTGGCATGGAACCCCCTGAAAAACAATTGAATCTTAATGAAATCAGAATCAAAAAATACAACAGATGGGAGGTATTGTCAAGCAGTCTGCAGAAAACCCAGCCTTCAATGACTTTCCGCTCCCATTAATTTTTACATCCAGCTGGTGAGCCTGTCAGCAAACCTGACAGATTTGCTAAAATTTTGGCTGTTTTTATCTGTTAGCGATAGCTAACTTTTTAGTGAAAATCCAGGATTTGAGTTTTTTCCCAAGACACGGATAATGCGTGGTCTGTCCCCTATTTTCTTACTCTATTTTTCCCTTCGCTCAAAAAAAGTTTCCAATTCCGCTATTGCATTTTCATCTTTGGATAAGGACATCACTTTACATGCCAACCAGCGTTTTTCGAAAATCGCCTGTTTTACAGCGACATAATCACGCTGATCTCCTTTCAGAATAGTCAAAATCAACAAGCACTGTAACAATTCCCGGTCTGTCTCTCCATCGATCCACTCCCAGGCTTTTTCCGTACAGACAGGTCCGTGTTCGTCACTGATCTTGATGATCTTTTTTTTTAAGCCGGTTATGGTATCTGTCAGAATTTCCTTTTTTTCGGAATTGCCATCATTAAGCTTATGAACATTACGAGCAATCGCTGTCAAAATCATCTCTTGACCCGGTGTCAGGTCTACCTCCGAGTTCAACATGAAAAACGACTTACCATCGGCACGGAACTGATCATCAGTATTGGCATATTCCTCCATAAGTGCTTTAAAATCAATGCCTAGGGATGTAAGATCGAGAGATTCAATGAGTTTTTTTGTTTTCTTTGTATATTCGGCTTGAATCTCTTTGTCATCAGGAAAAAAAGTCTCAAATACGGATAACACTTCGCTTTCAGCAATATAGGAACGAATGTTCCGACCTTTGCCCCCAAACATATCCAAAAACACATTTCCAAATAAAGAACAGATCCCGTGCGGCTGACCTTTGGGGAGCTGTAGCATCTCCAATTGTTGGACAAGCTCTTTGGGGATTGATATCCAGGTTGCGGCCAACCCACGAGCGAAATCAAGCGAATTGAAGCAAGCACCTTTTTCCTGTAAACAAGCAATTTGTATCAGCCTTGACAATTCCTGGTCTGCATTGAACCAATCGGTCATTAAATCGATCGCCCCAAATTGACCGGCACTTTGGTATGCTTTCAATTTTTCGGAAAACCACTGTTCGACTTCGCCTCTTTCACATCTATCGAATAAGAATTTTAAGGTCTCCCCTCGGTCACGCCCCCTATCCACCTGAATCAATTGATGAAAACAATCCAGTAATTCCGGCCCTTGATAATGCTTCGACAAGCGATCCAATAAGTTGACTTTGTCGACACAAACCGGTAATGAAACCTCTTTGCCCAAATGCTCTTTAATTAACTGTCTGGCCTCTTCTGCCTGATAAATGTCGATGTCTCCGCTTACCATCGCCCACATGGGAAAACAGGCTTCAACCAGCATCGCACAAGCCAAAATTGGGATATGATAAGATTTGCCCTGGGTCTTTCCATCGAAAAAATTGCGATATTTTATACTGCCGTAATCTTTATAATAATTGATCTTATCAACTAAAATGTCCCCATACGGTTCCGTATGAAATTCTCCGTATCTACGAATATTTTCGTACAGATTGAATGATTCCCCGAACTCATAATCTCCCATAATTCCACTGGCATGCCAGTGCCTATCTGATTGAGACTTAATCTCTCTTTCCAGGCTCCTGGTATAAATAGTCCGCTCCAACACATCGCCATTTAGACTGATTTTATCCCGCTTCAAACCGGCGACCTCACAGGCATTCAACAGTTGCAGTGTTTCAGCATAAACGATTTGCCAATCACCGCTGTCGATTTTTTCCGGATAAACGGAAAGAAATATATTGATTCCCATATTGTTACCTTTCGATAAAACGTTACCGAACTAACGTTCCATTCCTGCCCACCTGTTCAAAAAATTGGATTGTTCACGGATAATCCTTTATAAAGTAAGCTCTTCACAAACTATAAAAAGGAGGTTATCCGTATCCGTGAAAAAGCACTCATTTATAACCCAATTTTCCGAAAATGTCAAATTCAAGCTTTGAAAGAACTCCGCCAGGCCCGTGGCCTGTCCCAGAAAAAACTGGCTGAGGCCCTGCATATTCAACAACCTGCCATAGCAAAAATGGAAAAACGAACAGACATGTACATCTCCACATTGCGCAGCCATATTGGGGCAATGGGAGGGAAATTAGAAATTCTGGCAAGTTTTCCCGACGGAACCGTACAGATAAATAATTTTTCAGATCTGGGGTAACTTGATCCGCACAATTAATCGGAATTAATCGGGGACAATTAATCGGGGACAGACCACGATTAAAATCTTACAGACCGTCAAATAATTTTTCCTGTCGGATAATGCAAAAGCGAGAACGTCCCTCCAAAAGAAAACGTGGTCTGTCCCCTATTTTTCAAGGTTCTCAAGCAGAAGCATTTTTGTCCAGGGAGAGCAACAAAATACAGGCAAAAATTGTGAAAATTATAGTTTCCATAACGCCGGCAACTATAATTGAGGGTTGAAGATTTGTCAATAATTTCAGGCAGGACGGAATAAATACGAGGGACAGGTGAACCAGTCAGCAAACCTGACATATTTGATAAAATTTTAGCTGTTTTTTTCGATCAGTGAAGGCTAACTTTTTAGAGAAACTCCAGGATTTGAGTTTTTTCCCAGGACAGTTCCCATTCTTACTTGGATTGCACCCCTTTACTTCTCCTGTAAAGATATTCAGGGTCTAAATCAAGACCATTATCCCATTCTATAGTGTCAAAACTTATACGAACTCTTTTGAACAAACTTAAATCTTTTAGTTCTGAGAATCGCCCACAGGATAAAATAGTCCTTGCGTCAAAAACCCTTTTTTCTTTATTATCAAAACAAAGAAGCAGTTTATAATCATCAGTTGCCTCGACTCCTGTTACTCCCTTATACATGATTATTCTCCTTATAATGGCTTGATTTTATAAACAGGTTCTTCATTCATAACAAGTTTCCAGTTGGCTTTTAGCTCATCAATATGCAATTCTGCCCATGCCTGAACAAGCCTTTTTTGTTTTCTGGGAAATTCTCCATTTGTAATTTCAAAAGAATCAATACTGTAAGGATGCTCTATATTCATTGTAGTAATAAGCATGAAAATGAGGCGGATTATGCTCTCCAGATGCAAAATACATGCGAATTATAATCCCATAAAACATACTTATCGTTGGCATGTAAATTCAGATTCCATCTAAAAGGTTATTATATCAATAATATATAACCAACATCTTTCAACCAGTCAAGAATAAAAAAGGACCATACGTTACCCACTTGTCCACTTCAGTCTCAAATAAGTTCACATAACATAGCATACGGAACAAAAACCGCGACATGCATTATTTACCTGTTTTCATAAAATTCCCATGTTCTTATCGCATGATCTACTTTCTGTTTTTATGCAGCCTCCCGCCATGGACTTTGCGGCGCAGTCTTGACCTCATTTATTCCCATATTTTGAACCCTGGATTGGAAATATTCACCATAAATACCATCCCGGTCCCTTAGTAAATACTTGGGAAGGGTATCCCATGGGCAGGCTTCGAAAATCTGCTGTGCGGCCCACTTTGCTTCCCGGGAGCGTTGGTGTAAGGCCTATAAAAAACGTGGTCTGTCCCCTATTTTCCCTATTTTCCCTTGACAAGAAACGGTTTCCAATTTTAATATGCCCAAAATTTCAACTTTGGGCGAAGCTGTTTTTTTGAAAAGCCTGCTTGGCTGTTTGTTTTTTTCTGGAGGTATGCCATGAAAAATTTTACCCTGCTGATTATCATCATGATTCTATTTCTGGCCTCCGGAGGTACTGCAGCTGCTTCCGGAGGAGGAGGAGGTGGTGGTGGCGGCGGCGGCGGCGGTGGTGGCGCAGGCGCAGACGCGCTCCCGCCCAACAGCCATTTCAACCCGGCTGATCCGCGTAATCTGGGTATAGAAGACGAAGACGGTGTGCTTCAGACCATTGAAGAAAGCTACCGGAAAGGCCTGGAAAAAAAACAGGCCCAGGACATGGCTGAATCAAAGAAATGGATAGATGAAGGCAACTATTACGAAAATCTTGAAAAAAAAAGCAAAGCCGTGCAGACCGGTGCGAATGTGGCCGGAAATGTAATAAATATTTTTACCGGCGGGGCAGGATCCAAAATCAACAATATCGGACAGAATTCAGCGATCTTTATTCAAACCACCATTGAATCGAAACAAAAAGGCAGGTCCACAGCCCAGGCTCTGGAAGACGCTGCAGTCAAGACCGGAAAAAACATAACCAAAATCAACACACTGGAAAAAATACTCAAAACCACGCCCAATATCAAAGCCCCTCCGGCAGTGGATCTGGGAACACCTGCTCCTGACCATTCTTTCGGAGCCGGCGGCCCTGCCCCCCTGGATGAAAGCGTTTTCAATCTTTAGGAGATAATCATGAGATGTTTATATAAATGGCCCGGTTTTGTTCTCCTTCTCTCCATAATTCTTTGTGCCGGATGTGTAGGTGTCGCACAGAACACAAAGGGCAGCCTGACAACTGAGGACACCGTACTCGTAACCCCGAAGCGCACCCCGCTGGACCTCCCCGGCCATTCTGAACTTGCCATTGCCGCACTGCTGCACAAGATCCGTCATGAGACCAATACCGCAGCCGAATTCGACGTCAGGGGCAGCCATGATGTCCAGGAATCTTTTTCATATGCCGGTTTTGACGTCGACAATGTGGACATAGCAAAGAACATACTGGTAAAGGAAAATCCTGAAGCAGCACTCATAAATCTCGGGGGATTTCTCCATTTCCAAGATGAAACCGCCCGGAGAAACACTGTCGGCTTTGAAATGCATTACAAAGTTTTCAAAAAATCGGACAAACCACCGGTTATCGTGCACAGCTACACTGCCAATATCACCCCGGCCTTTCCCCTGGTCAGTGCTTTTTTCATTCCTGCTGAAATCTTTTCCAGAAGCGAAAATATGCCCGACTCCTTTGCAGACTATCTGCGGTTTGCCCGGGAACATGCCATCGACATGGGTACGGAGGACAGTATGGCCCCAGGCAAAAGGCACAAAAAGCAAAGCCTCATTGTCCTTATCTTCTGCTTTGACCGGCTGCCTGACGAGTCATTTCTCGATGTAACCGTGGACAATTACAAAGTCAACCCGGTTGTAATGGATTTTGACGGCTGGCAGATACTTGCACTCGGGGGCAAAGGCCGGTTATTCAACCCTTCTGAATCTTTTTTCATAGATGTGCATTATTATAAAAAGAGGCTGGCCATTTTTAACCGGCAGCATATAGCGCGGTTCTCAAGCCTGAAACAGAATCCGGAAAACAACTGGACCAGAGCACTGCAGCAAATTTCCCGCAAAACCGAAGGAAAGCTGCACGCACAGACATCCAAAGGGTCTATTGAAAAAGGAAAGCGCCTGCTTGATGTAAAAAAACATGATGATGCAGTTATTGTTCAAACCCGGTTACAAGAACTGGGATATTACCAAATGAAAGTGGACGGTATTTTCGGCAAAGGCTCGAAAGCAGCCTTGAAAAACTGGTCCCGGGATCACTTGAACCGTGAAGCAGAGATTCTCACCCTGGAAATTCAAAAAGCTCTTTTCAAAGGAACCGGACAGTGAAAATATTTATGGTAAAATTTAAACCGCGCAGCTGTTATCTTAGAATCAAATCAATTTGATCCACTGTCAGTATCTGAAGTTCAACACCTGTGTCATTTAAGCACGCCTGTTTGAATACAAGACCGCTTATTTTTCCCCCATTTGCAGAATATTCCTGTGTACAAGGTAATCGCAGCATAGCGGAGCAGAGCTGCGACTTGCTGCAGCACGGAAAGGATTGGTCCTGCAAATGGGAATGTGATTAAACCCTTGTACAGAATGTCGGAATAATAATCAGCCAGCCTTTTTCAATGAAGCTGTCCTTGCTGATCTCCAGGGTGTTCAGGTCCACAAGCTTCACGGGAGCGTTTGCGTAAGGCCAAAAAAAAACGTGGTCTGTCCCCTATTCTTCC
>JAWOEJ010000305.1:0-10782 GCA_046482845.1 Desulfobacteraceae bacterium
AGATCATAAAGAGCTGAAAAAAGATGTGATGGCATTTGCCGGGTCATTTCATAAAAAGCGCAATATATTTGGAGAGCATAAAAAACGGATGCACAAGGAGATTGTGGAAATTATTGAAAATCAGGACCCTGAATTCATAGATTCGATGAATCTTTTTGTACAATAATGCGTCATCCTGTGAAAGCTGTCAGCCTTCAGTACTCAGCTGACAGCTTTAATGCTTCATTGGGGGTTATATAATATCCGGATCAAAGTTTAATGTTGCAAAATAGTCCTCCAGGGTTTCCGCCCTTCTGATGAGTTCAATCTTTCCATCCTCACGCAGGAGCAGTTCTTTGGGCCTGAGGTTTCCATTGTAGTTGAATCCCATGGCATGGCCGTGGGCACCGGTGTCATGGATGATCAAAAGATCGCCTTCTTCTGTTTTGGGCAGTTTTCTCTGTACGGCAAATTTGTCAATGTTTTCGCAGAGGGAACCCACCACATCAACCACTTCCCTGTCTTTTGATTCATCTTTTTCAAACACATGGATATGATGGTAGGCTTCGTACATGCCTGGGCGCATAAGGGCAGACATGGACGCGTCAACCCCAGTATACTTTCTGTAAATATCCTTGTGGTTGATGACCTTTGTTACCAGCACCCCGTGGGGGCCTGTCATGTATCTTCCGCTTTCCATAAAGAGTTTCGGCGCCCATCCCCTCTCTTTTTTAAAAGCATTGACCAGGGCTGCAGACTCATGTCCAAGGGGTTTTATGTCAAGGGGCGTATCTTCAGGCCTGTAGGGTATGCCAAGGCCTCCGCCGATATTGATAAATTCAAATTTAATGCCCAGCTCATCAGAAATACTGGCGCACATGTCAAGGATCATCTCTGTGGTGTCCACCATATATTTATAGTTGAGTTCATTGGATGCCAGCATGGTGTGCATGCCAAAGCGCCTGGCGCCTCTGTCCATGGTTTCCCTGTAAGCATTATGGATCTGGCTGTGGCTGACGCCGTACTTGGATTCCACAGGATTGCCGATGATTTTATTTCCGCTGCGCCGGGGACCAGGGTTGTAGCGGAAGCAGACAAGCTCGGGCATTTCAGGGACTTTGGGCACAAGGGAGGCATCGTCAATATTGAGAATTACACCGCCGTCAGCTGAGGCGGCTTTAAACTGGGCAGTACTGGTGTTGTTGGACGTGAACATGATATCTTCGCCTGTACTGCCAAGCTGTCTGGCCAAACGTATTTCCGGGATAGAACTGCAGTCAAACCCAAACCCCATGTCCTTCATGATTTTCATGATTGCGGGGTTGGGAAGGGCTTTAACGGCAAAAAACTCTCGAAACCCTTCAATCTCTGAAAATGCATCCTTGAGAAGACAGGCGGTATCCTTGATTCCTTTTTCATCATAAATATGAAAAGGCGTTCCAAAATGTCGGGCTGCTTTTTTTAAAACCGGGGCCATTCTCTGTTTGAAATCTTCTGACATGGGCATTGCTGTTTCTCCTTGGGTTTATGCTTTGGTGTGATCCTTCACAGGTTCCTGATTATTGTGTTAAAGGGGGTCAGGTTCAGTTAAGGCAATCCTCGCAGTCTCTTTAAATACACATAGGCTGATATGGGTTTTTATGGATTTAACATTTTTCATGGACGTTATTTTTTCCGATAAAATTTTTTCAAGGGCTGCAATATCAGTGGTGCGAAGCTTGATTAAAAGACAGTCCCCCCCTGATATATTGTGGATTTCCTGGATTTCTTCAATCTGAGCCAGTTCTTTTCCAGCACTTTTGTTTGCCGAAGCATCCCTGAGATGGACCTGAATAAAAGCCACAAGGGAGCTGTTAAACCGTTCCGGATTGAGACGGACCTCATATCCCTCAATGATGCCCCGGGCTTCAAGTTTCTTGATCCTTTCAAGCACGGCAGAGGGCGCCATTTTAATCTGTCTTGCAATTTCCACATTGGGTATCCTGGCTTTGTTCTGAAGAATTGTAAGTATTTTAAAATCGATTTGATCCATTTTTAATCTCAGGTTTTTATTTTGTTTAAAGTTTAATTTCTTACAAAATATTCTCATTAACACCTTTTGTCAAGAATATAATTCTTTAAAAAGTAATTTTTAAAAACTTATATTCTTTGTGCTCGATGATCAGGTTTTTTGAATAGCGCCGCCCCCAGCAGTTGCTCTGTCAAAAACGAGAACGACGGAGGACTTTTTCCCCAGCTGTTAGCTTTTAGCTGAGTACTGATTGCTGACGGCTGATGGCTGATGGCTGATGGCTTTCATATAAAAAACCTGATAAACGAGTTGTATGATTTTTTATACATACGCATCGGCCCTGAATATCCCGTATGTCCTTTGTCAGGGGCGCCAGTAAAAAGAATTTGTTTTGCATTGATAAAAAAAATGGTTTAATATGGCGGTTATGGTGAGCATAACAAAGTATCAGTAAAGGCCTTGACAATGTGTCAGCAGGACTTGACAGCCGGTTGGATCAGTCCTTTTAAAAAACGCAATCTCCTGGCGACGGATTCAAAAGTATGATAGAGCCCTATAAAAATACAATTCTTGTGGTGGATGATGAAGAAGGTATCCTTGAAATTTCAGCGGATTATTTTGAGCGTAAAGGATATCGTGTATATACAGCCAGAAACGGACAGGAAGCGCTGGATATTGCAGAAAAAAAAGCTGTGGGCTGCTGTTTTACAGACATAAACATGCCTGTTATGGACGGGCTTGAGCTGGCTGAAAAATTAAGGCAAATGGACAATACCCTTCCCGTCGTTGTCATGACCGGTTTTCCGTCCCTGGAAAATACCATTCATACATTGAAAAACGGGGTGGTGGATTATCTGATAAAGCCTGTGAATTTAGAACAGATGGAATTGTGTTTTAAGCGGATTATGAGAGAGCGGGGGCTGTTTGTTGAAAACCTCATCCTCAGAGAGGAAGTGGAGCGCCAGGAGCGTTTGAAAAAATTGAACAATGAACTTGTTACACGGGTAGATGAGGTGAATACCCTCAACAGAATCATGGAAGATTTTGCCCTTCCTGTTTCCAGTAATGAGATATTCAGAAAAGTGGTTGAGCTGAGCCGGGATGTGGTCAAGGCGGATGAGGTTCATTTCTATATTTATTCAGAAAATTCCACATCACTGGTTTCTCTTTCCCATTCAGGCGTTGAAAAAGCGCTTTTTGATACATATAAATCCTTTATTCTTAAAATTATCAATGATGACAAGCCCTGTCTGATTTCAAAAGCGTCAGGAATAAAAGATTTTCCTGAAAAGGTCCGATCTGCAATGGTTGTTCCCCTTAGAATTCGGGAAAAAAGTTTTGGCGTTGTCACTGCCTCCATGGTTAGGGGAGATAGAAGATTCAGCAGCAAAGATCTGTATTATATGAATTTTATTTCCCAGAAGGCCGCCTCTGCCATAGAAAATATTGCCCTTTACGAAAATATATATGACAATCTTTTTTCAACGCTTTATGCCTTTGTAGCAACACTTGAAGCCCGGGACCCCTATACCCGGAAACATTCCACCCGGGTGGCTGAAATTGCATATTTAATCGGTCAGGAAATAGAATGCACGGATGAAGAACTGGATGTGCTTAATTTTGCCGGCCATCTTCACGATATAGGCAAGATAGGTATCCGGGATGAGATTCTGCTCAAGCCCGGCAGACTTACGCCTGAGGAGTTTGAAAAAATCAAGGAACACCCTGCCATAGGGGCTGAGATCATTGGAAAGCTTGGTCTTTGGGAAAAAGAACAGGAAATTATCCGGCATCATCATGAACGCTTTGACGGAACAGGATACCCTGATCATTTAAAAGACAATGAGATCCCTTTTCTTGCAAGAATTCTCAGCGTTGCAGATACCTTTGATGCTATGGATTCGGACCGGGCCTACAGGAAACGCATGGATAAGAGGCAGATTTTCAAAACCATTGAGCAGGCAGCAAACACCCAGTTTGATCCGGAGGTGGTCAAGGCTTTTTTAAGGATGGCGGAAAGAACATGGCCTGAAGAATTCAACCCCACAAAATGAATTGTAACTCGATGATCAAGCCTTTTGCATGTTAGGGGTCAGACCTGACCCCGCTCTCCAGAAACCAGCCGCAGACACTTGATCATCGAGTGTTAGGCAGATTTTTTTAGTTTTGTGACAGCCGGGAGTGGTATATAATTGACCTGGCGTGTTATAAATGGTTGTTTGGCGTATGAAATTATGATAGTTTTTATTCTACTGCTGGAATCTTTTTGATCCGTACGACCAGGTATGCTGTTTAAACGCCTGGTTTTTTTTAATACAAATGGAGCAGGGATCTGGAAAAAAATATGGGGAAAGAAAGGCGCAGACATACAAGGGTGGACTTTTTAACACAAATTGTTTTAAAGTCAAAGGAATCAGAAATTGCTGCAAATGGGAGCTCAAGAGATTTAAGCTGTAAAGGGGTATTTGTCAATACCCGGGAAACACTGGCAGAAGATGCCGTTGTAGATGTTAAAATCATACTTTCCGGAGGCGGTCAGAATATTGAACTTTTCATGGAAGCTTTTGTGGCACGGGTTGAAGCCCATGGCCTGGGCCTGGAGTTTACCCGGATGGATCTTGATACCTATACCCATCTGAAAAATATTGTGCTGTATAATAAAGATGAAGATATATAAGTTTGATGATCCGGTATACATAATTTTCAGATCAAAGGTGTCAGGACAGTCAAGGTATGGATGTAACAGTGATCAATCCGTTTATTACCGCTACAGTCAATGTGCTTGAAACCATGGCTTTTTTACAGGTGGGGACGGGAAAACCTTATTTAAAACAGGACAATGTGGCAAAGGGGGATGTGACAGGGGTAATCGGCCTTACAGGGGATGCCAATGGAACCATTGCCGTAACATTTCAAAAGGATTGCATTCTGGCAATTGTTTCCAATATGTTCGGCGAAAAAATGAATGAATTGAACCATGAAATTGCAGATGCAGTGGGAGAGCTGTCTAATATGATTTCCGGACAGGCCAGAAAGGAGCTTGAATTGAACGGCAGATACTTTAAAGCAGCCATCCCTTCTGTTGTTACCGGAAAAAACCATACGATTACCCACTATACAAAAGGACCGAAAATAGCCATTCCCTTTAAAACAAAAAAAGGCGGTTTTACCATTGAGGTCTGTTTTGAAAAATAATTGCAGAAAAGGTATATATAACATGGCAATCCAGCCGGTATCAGGGATTTTGTTCTTAAAGCGGTTCGCAGAGGTGATTTTATATTGCCGGGATTCTTAATCAGGAATGAGGAGGTTTTAGGTAATGGATACATCCATTAAGGTTTTGATTGTTGACGATTTTGCAACCATGCGCCGTATTCTGAAGAATATTTTAAAGCAGATTGGATTTAAAAATCTTCTTGAGGCAGACGATGGCACAACTGCCCTGGAGGTCCTGGAAAAACAAAGTGTGGACCTTGTTATTTCTGACTGGAACATGCCCAAAATGACAGGCCTGGAATTGTTGAAAATACTCAGGGGAGATAAGCGTTATGCCAGGATTCCTTTTCTCATGGTAACCGCTGAGGCTCAGAAGCAGAATGTGATTGAAGCGGTGCAGGCAGGGGTGTCCAATTATGTGGTCAAACCGTTTACAGCCGAGGCGATTTCAGAGAAGCTGGAGAAAATTTTAAAATGAATTTAAAGAAGCCTTCAGGAACAGGAATCATGCCCCGTGTACAGGACAGGTGATGTGAAACAGTCTGATTTTGTCTGCGATAAAATTGTGGGCAAGAGCCGGCAGATAAGAGAGGTTTTTGCAAGGGTAAAAAAAGTTTCCGCTTCAGATTCTTCTGTAATGATTACCGGTGAGAGCGGAACCGGCAAGGAGCTCGTGGCAAGGGCCATATGTGAGAACAGTTTGCGAAGCGCAGGGCCCATGGTGGTTATCAACTGCGGTGCCATTCCCCATGAACTTCTTGAAAGCGAGCTGTTCGGCCATGAAAAGGGAGCGTTTACCGGTGCCCACAGGGCACGGACCGGACGGTTTGAACTGGCAGACAAGGGAACCGTGTTTCTTGATGAAATAGGAGATATGAGTCCTGACCTTCAGGTAAAACTGTTAAGGGCTGTACAGGAGAGAAGGATCGAGCGGGTGGGCGGGTCTGAAAGTATAAATGTGGACATTCGCATTATTTCAGCCACCAATAAAGACCTTGGCGCATCCATGGAAAAAAAAATTTTTAGGGAAGATCTCTATTACAGGCTCAACGTGGTTCCCATTCATATCCCCCCTCTCAGGGAGAGGATGTCCGATCTTCCCCTTCTGATGGATCATTTTCAGCAGGAGCGGCAGAAAAGATGGGATCATTACCAGACAAAGACATTTTCTGATAATGCCATGGACATCCTTACCTGTTATCCATGGCCCGGCAATGTCAGGGAACTTGAAAATTTCATGGAAAGAATTTCAGTTCTGGTGGATAAGGAGATTGTTCAGGTAGACGATCTTCCCGATCACATCAGAAAAAGCCCTTCCGGCGCCCGGAGTGTGTCTGATGCAGCTGCTGTTTTTGAAAAGGGGATTGGGTTTAATGAGGCAGTGGATCAATTCCAGAGGGAGTTGATTTCCACCGCCCTGGAGCAGACCGGATGGGTAAAGGCCAGGGCGGCAGACCTTCTTAAAATGAACCGGACAACCCTGGTTGAAAAGATCAAGAAAATGGGGATTGAGCCGGAGCCCGGCGGACCTGTTTTTTAGTGTCTCTTTATCTGATGTGGCACTTTGTTTGCATGGTTTTTTGATGTGTCGGTTGGTTTACCCTAATTCTTTAATAAAACGGTACATCAGAATGAAACAAATGGACAAATATACGACAATCTGTTCGGTATCCTTTCCCAGGCCAGGAAGTCTGATAATTCTGCTGCTGTTGTTTTTTCTTTTCTCAGCAGTCTCTATCCCCTGTGCATCTGAAGCAGTGTTGAAAAAAGTTAGCTTAAAAACCGATCCTGTCTCCGTAAGCATGGATCTGACTGAAAAGGTGCCTGCCAAGGTGATAAAGGTGGACCGGAAGGAGGTCATGATCGCTTTGAAAAATATCAGGTCTGAAAAGAGAATTGATATAAAGGGGCCTTTGGGCGGGCTGATAAAAAGTATTGCTGTAGAAGATCTGCCGGGAAAGGTAACAGCTGTTCTGGTCACCGGCAATCGTGATTTTCAGGACATCCTGCCGGAATGGAGCAGTTCAGGGCTGAATTTTAAAGTGACATTTCTGGGGGATAAGGATCAGGAAAAAAAACAGGCTGAAGCAGCCCGGAAGGGGTCAGATAAAAAGAAATCAGATGAACCCGGGAAAAGTCCTGATCAAAAAAAGAAGCTCTCTGTTTTAAAACCCAAATCTGTACAAAAGCCTGAAAGGAAGCAGAAAAGCAGCCGGTCAGCGGCTTTTTCTATTAAAACAGAGGGTAAGCCGGTAAAAAGGGAAAAACGTATTTATGCCGGTGATACATCAGATATGCTCAAGGTCATTGATATTTCTCAATGCCAGTCGGATTTGATCCAGGATGCCCTGGTTCTAATGAAAAAACAATTCTGGGATAGGGCCTTTGACGGTTTAAACGATTATATCGACAAAGGTTTTGAGCCCTGCCGTGAACAGGCGTTTTTCCTGCGGGCCTATGCCTGTTCAATGCGTGATCAAATTGATACAGAGAATTTAATACAGGCAGCAGATTTTTTCAATGATGCACTGGCGGCTTTTCCGGAGTCAAAGTTGAAACCCTTTGCCCTGTCTTTTCTTGGAAAAATCAATATGAAACTGAAGAATCCTGCCCTTGCACAAGGCTATTTTTTAATGACAAGGGACAGATTTCCTGATTATCCCGGGATGGCTGAGGTGCTTTATTTTCTTGGAAAAATTTACGCAGACCGGGGATATGCGGAAAAGGCCCTGAACTATTATGAAAGGGTATTCAGGGAATTTCCTGAAAATAGATATTCTGTGGATGCCGGCCTTGGTGTGGGCAAAGCCCTTTACAATAAACGTCATTATATTGACGCATTGAGTATTCTTTCCCGGCTTGTATCAGACAATCCTGAAAAGGCGTATGATTCACCTGAACTGCTTTTAAACATCGCCTATGCCAGTCTTAAACTGGGGAAAACCGGGCTTGCCCGTGATAATTTTACCAGGGTGTGCAATCTGTTTTCTGATTTTGAAACCCGGGATATGGTGCTTTCCACCATAGGAGATACCTTTGCCAAAGAGGGTAAATACGATAAAGCCTTGAGCCTGTATCGATTTGTCAGGGACAAATACCCCGGCGGCGAAGGGTATCTTGCCAGTTCCATGGGGCTTGCCAGATATTTGGACAACAGGGAGGAAAGGGAAAAAATCTATAATATGATTAAAAGGGATTTCCCTGAACACAGGTTTTCCAGGATGGCCATGATGCGGCTTGCCGAGATTTATGACCAGGCCGGTGAATTTGAAAAATGTATTAATCAAATAGAAGATCTGCTTGCCACCCATCCAAGGGCCCTGCGGTATGAGGCGGTAAAGCTCATGCAGAAAGCCTATGAATCTCTTTTTGATGAGAAGCTGAAGTCCGATGAATACCCGGATATCCTTCACAGATACGAGGCAGAGCAGGTGATGATCGACCGGATGGAGAGCCGGAAAATTTTTTTAAAGGTCGGGCTGGCTTATATTGCAGCGGATCTTTATGAACAGGCCTTTAACCAGCTGATTAAATCCTACAAGCTTTATAAAAGATCCCAGCGGCCTTCAGAACTTCTTTTCGGACTTGCCAGGGCCATGGTGGCATCTTCACGGGATGCAGATGCCCTTAAAATGTTTAATGGATTTGTAAAACGGTTTCCAGATAATAAAAATCTTTCCAGAGCCCATGGGTACATTGGCGAGATTCATCTGGCAAAAAATGATTTTAAACAGGCAGCCATGGCGTTTGCCCGGGCAGAACAGGCAGAAAAGGATCATTTTAACAAGGGAAGGTTTCTTGTTAAAAAAGCTGACGTATATGAAAGGGAAAAAAAATGGGCAGATGCAGCCTCAACCCTTATACAGGCGGCAGAAGAAATCGCAGCGTCTTCAGAACCCCATTACAGACATCTGGCCGATACCTATCAGAAGCTCGGCCGGTCTTATATTGAACAGGATCTGTATGTAAAAGGGGCTGAGGCGTTTATCCTTGCGTTGAAATTTTCTGGAAAAGTAGAAAAAAGGGCGGATATCAGTTTTGCCATTGGTGATGCATATCAAAAGGCCAATGTGCTGAAAAAAGCCAGAAAAGCCTTTGAAAGTGTTGCTGCCTCAGATGACAGTGTATGGGCAAGGCTTGCCAGAGAACGCCTTTTAAACATTGAGCTGGCCCAGAAGATGAGGAACTCATGAAGCCCAGAGGTCTGGTTTAATGTCTGGTGACAGGATTCTGATTCTTGAGGAAAACCCGAGGGAGCGAATGCATCTGTCTGCATGGTTTGAAAATATGGGGTACAATGTCACCTCAACCGCAGACAGTGGTCAGGCAGAATCTGCCGGCCTGAAGCATCAATACAGGATGATGATTATTGATGTCTCTGCCCCTGGATTGTCAGGGATTGATTTTCTGAAAAAGATAAAAGCCGGGCATCCAAAAACTGCAATTCTCTTTGTTTCAAAAAAACCCCTTGTGGAGGATGCAGTGTCTTTAATGCGGCACGGCGCCTTTGATTTCATTGTAAAACCCCTGAAAAAAGAGTATCTGACACTTTGCCTGCAAAAGATCTGTTCTGAAAACTCATCCCAAAGCCCTGCACAAACGTCAAAAAAAGTAAAAACAGTAAAGATCATCACCAGCGATTCAAAGATGCGGGCCCTGCTTAAAATGGCCGACCGGGTGGCAGATTCCAGTGCTTCGGTTTTGATTCAGGGAGAGAGCGGCACAGGCAAGGAATTGTTTGCCCGGTACATCCATGAAAAAAGCCGTAGAAAAGAAATGCCTTTTGTGGCAGTAAACTGTGCGGCACTGCCCGAAGCCCTGCTTGAAAGTGAATTGTTCGGCCATGAAAAAGGGGCGTTTACAGGGGCTGTGTCGAGAAAAATGGGTAAATTTGAGCTGGCAGATCAGGGGACGCTTTTTCTCGACGAAATCACGGAAATGCAGCTCCATCTCCAGGCAAAGCTGTTAAGGGTGCTTCAGGAAAATGTGGTGGACCGTGTCGGGGGGACGCAGCCAGTGCCCGTGGATGTCAGGATTCTGGCCACGACAAACCGTGATGCCAGGGAATCCATTGAAAACGGTGAATTCAGAAAAGACCTTTTCTATCGTCTCAACACCATTCCCCTGGTGATTCCCCCGTTAAGATCCCGCATTGGCGATATTGAGATCCTGAGTCGGTTTTTTATAAAAAAATACAATAAAGTTGACAGCCGAAGCGTCAAAGGACTGACAAAGGAGGCCATGGATTTTCTGGCTTCCAGAAAATTTGACGGCAATGTCAGAGAGCTTGAAAATATTATTCACAGGGCTGTTCTTCTGTCAGACAATGACCATATTGATGTCAAAGACCTTTTAATGGATGATGCCCTGCAGAATGGCAGTAAAAGCGAGGCGCCAGGCCTGCCTTCCATGGAACCCGGTTCCCTGAGAGAAATGGAAGAAAAGATGATTTTTCACACCCTTGACCGAACAGAAGGGAACCGCACCCATGCGGCAAAGATACTGGGTATCAGTGTCAGAACACTTCGAAACAAGCTCAATGAATACAAAAAAACAGAAACTGACAGCCTTTAACT
>JAWOEJ010000320.1:0-2879 GCA_046482845.1 Desulfobacteraceae bacterium
ATAATGTCCTTTGTTCCTGTTCTTTCTTCAGCAGCGGATAAAACAGACCGAGCTGCAGATATCCGTGTTAAATCCATTGAAATCAAAGGCAATACCTTTTTTTCAGATTTGCGTTTGAAATTGAGAATGAAGCTCTGGGGGGCCTCTGTTTTTCCCTGGAATGACATAGATGTCAATGAAAAATGGCTGAAAAGGGATATTAAGAATTTTGTTGCCTTTTACAGAAATAAAGGGTTTGCCGATGTATCTGTGACACCGGAGATAATCACCAGAGAATCCAATTTTCCAGGTTTGAACAGAAAAAAATACAAAATACTGCGGATCAATATCAAAGAAGGGCTTAAATACAGCCTTATCTTTAAAGGCAACACCTTTTTCGCTTCCGGTACCCTTAAAAAAGCCATCAAAATTTTTGAAAGGGGCAATTCCAATGATGTGTTTCTGCGAAAGGGCCGGGCAGATATAAAAAAACAATATAAAAGATCAGGATTTAACCAGGTAAGCGCAGCGTTTAAGAAAGATCAGATCAAAAAAGACGGGCAGATCCTCTGTGAGGTGGTTTACACCATAAAAGAGGGCAGGCGGATGGTGGTTGCCGGCCTTGAAATCACGGGCAATGAAAATCTAAAAACCCCGGAAATAAAAGAGGCCATGCTGACCCGGGAAAAATCCTTTTTAGGGGATAAGGGATTCACCCCCTCCGTCCTTGAACAGGATGTCAGCGCCATTGAACTGGTTTATTTGAGCCGGGGATATCTCAACGCAAAAGTTAAAACCCGCACCCGGATAGAGCCGGATTCAGCAGAAACAGCCTCACCATATCCTGTGGACAGGGTGTATGTTGATCTGTCAATTCATGAAGGAAAGCAGACCCTTGTTTCCTCCAACGCTGTTACAGGCCTCTCCGGTCTGGTCAGTGCAGAAAAAGCCCTGGCACAGGTGACATTAACACCGGAAGCCCCTTTCAGGCCCCACATGGTCAAAAGCGATGCCAATGCCCTTGCTGTTTTTATTTCTGAAATGGGATATCCCCATGTCAAGGTGGACGGCCGTTATGAACTGGATAAATCTGAAACCCGGGCCCGGATTTTCTGGGATGTAAATCCCGGTCCGTTTACACGGGTTGGGAACATAAGCTGTACAGGAAATTTTAGATTAAAGCAGGCCATCATTGACAAACAATTGAACATAAAATCCGATGATGTGTTTTCCCTTAGGGAAATTCTGGCGGCTGAAAAAAGAATCCGTTCCATAAGGGCTGTTGATTCAGCTGTCATAAAGGCGCCCGGGTTAATAGAAAAAATAAATGTACCCGGGGTAAAGGATAAAATTAATGGGCCTGCCTTAACGGAGAAGGTCTCAAGAATTGACCTGGTGGTGGATGTTAAAGAAAAAAAGCCCTATTATGTTGAGGCTGCAGCCGGGTATGACACGGAACGGCTTTTGTATGTCAAGGCAGAGGCAGGGGATTGCAATTTTATGGGAAGAAATATTGATGCCTGGGCCTTTGGAGAAATCAGCCGGATTGGATTCCGGACAGAAACAGGGATACAGAATCCCTTTTTCCTGGACCGGGATGTGCTGTTGAAATCCACATTGTTTGCAGAAAAAGAAGAGGCCCTGAATCAGGACTTTGGTGTAAAATCCTGGGGGGCCTCTGTCGGGTTTTCAAAATCCATGTTTGATCGGTTTAAAGCCGGCTTGAATTTTAAATATGAAAACCGGGAGCGTTACGGGAACGGATTTGACACATACACATCCTGGTTCGATGACAGGGAATTTAAAGCCAGAAATCTGCTGATCACCTCAGCCAGTCTGATCTATGACAACAGGGATTCTGTGGTCCACCCTGGAAATGGTTTTTTTTCATCTGCCTCCATTGACCTGTATTCTGGCTTTGAAAATGACCTTGACCGGTTTTTAAAGTACCGTCTGGATATGCGGCAGTTTTTTTCTCCTTTTGCGACAATCACCTTTGCTTTTCTCACCCGAATCGGCCATATTCAGCCCCTGGGCTCGTCAGGGTCTGTTGCTGAAGATCAGCTTTTTTTCCTGGGCGGAATTTCAGATGTCAGGGGGTTCAAGGAAAATATGCTGACCTATGATGCAGCCCATGATCCCCTGGGCGGACTTACCTCCGTCTGTGCCAGCCTGGAATCCAGAATTGATATGCCCGCAGGCTTTGAACTGACCATTTTTGTGGATACAGGCAGGATCGGCCACACCCTGTCCGATCCCGAATCAAACGCCTTTAGATCGTCAGCCGGGCTCGGGCTGCGGTACAAAACCCCCCTGGGGCCTGTGGGACTGCTCTATGGTCATAAGCTCAATCCTGAATCAGAAGAAAGCCCCGGGCGGCTGCATTTTACCATTGGGTATACTTTCTGATCGCCTCTGGTTCTCAATGTTCCTGACAGAGCAACCACTGGGAGCGGCGCTCGGCTGTTTCAAATAGCCGGCATGGCCGGACCATGATCATCGACCCGGCCGCAACGAAGAACAAAACACCGCCAGGAGAAAGGCTCTGACGCGTGTTTCATATGAAAAATCCCTTATATTTAGAATTGCCGGATAAACAAAATATTTGCTGTTGCTCTGGGGGGCAGTGTGGTATATTTATAGGCTTGTTTCAAGAAACAATGAAACATGTTTTTAAAACATGTTTCAGATTTTTGTCTGACTGGCGGCAGGCAGAAAAATTATTTTAAAAATTTCATAGGAGATTGCCATGACTGATGAATGCACCCCGGTTTTGAACACAGGGCTTCGCGGCGTTGATGTTGCGAGTTCAAAAATCTGTGATGTCCGGGGTAAAGAAGGCCAACTGATTTACCGCGGATATCTCATTGAAGACCTGGCAGAAAAAGCGAGTTTTGAAG
>JAWOEJ010000339.1:0-2855 GCA_046482845.1 Desulfobacteraceae bacterium
TGTTTCCATAAGAACACCTTCGACCTCCACCATATTCCGACCACTTAAAACTCCCCAACAACGTCAAAAAGGCAGGCCTGACCCCGGTAACATCACGTAAATTTGTCAATAGCCTCTATTTTAACCCGCTGGTCGCCTGGATAAACTCTGCATCTCGAGTTGTCGGCTACAAAACGATTCCTCAACTCTGATATAATATTGGCGTTGATAAGATTATGCTCAGGTTTTGCCCCGGTCATTGCAAAGATTTCTCCATTGAGATACTCGTGTTTGATATCGGCGGTTTTTTCAAATTCCAGATACTCCTCCGGTGTGATCTTCCTTTTTTCCTGTGGTTGAGCGTTCATGATTCCCCTTTTTTGTTTAATACACAGATTCTCACGTTTTGTTTTCCTGTCAAAGATCTAACGCGGGAAACCCGCAATCCATGTACATTTCCTCATTTGCTGCTCTTTTCGCATCAGCAACATCTTTCCCATAGGTGATAACGGCAAGATCCGGCACCTGGACGGAAAATCCTGCCGATGTTTGCTCAAGCATAATAAGAAAACGCATTATTTAACCTCCAGTTTGATTTTTTTAACTGTAGTAGATTTTTGACCCCGCATTAAGAAGATATATTAAATATACTATTAATGTTATTATATTTCAACAGCTGCCTTATGGTACCATACAGGAGCCCCGACCTGATGAAAAAGAAACCCGTATTTTGTTAATGCGTTAAAAGGTTTTTTCTCAGTAATCATATACCAGTGGATAATGCCCCGTATAAGGCTTTCATGGTGCATGATCTGGTACAGCCCTGAACCGGTGAATAAAAACGGCTTTTAAAAAGAAATCTTGCTTTTGGTTGAATCCTGGATTACACTCAGGACTTCTTAAAACCAGGCGAGACAGGGTAATTATGGGGTCATTCAAATCGGTTAAACGCAAAATTTACAGAAAACTGCCAAAGGCATTGCGGGCAAGACTGGTCCGGCGCATGCTGCCGGAGTTCAGCCTGAATCTCGACAATATTATTTTCAGGCCGGCCGAGACCCTGGATGACTATATCAAATCCTTCCGCCTGGTTCATGATGTGTTTGTCTGTTCAGGCTATATTGATCCGTCTCCCACGGCCTTAAGAATCACCCCCCACCACTGCCATCCGGATTCCCGGGTATTCATCGGCATGCACAGAAATGACTACCAGGACGATCTGATCTACACCATCAGTGTCTTTCCCGATTCTGATGAGGGGCTTCCCATGGATGCGGCCTTTGAAAAGGAGCTGGCGCCTCTGAGGGCCCAGGGAAGAAAAATTGTGGAGGCCGGCGCCCTGGCATCCAATCCTCTGTTCAGAAGACGGGATATGAATATTCCCATGCTGGGGAACAGAATCCTTCAGCAGTATGCCATGAATTATCTGGGGGCAGATGATGTTGTAATCACTGTTCATCCCAGGTATCAATGGATATATGAGGATATTCTGCTTTTTGAAAAGATTGGGGAGATTAAAGAATATTCCTATGTCAAAAACAACCCGGCTGTTGCCATGCGGATAGATCTGCGCCGTGCAGCGCAGCAGTATAAACAGGTATATAAAGGAAAGCCTCGAAAAAAGGATCTTTATGATTTCTTTTTTGCAGAAACATCCAGCTCAATCCTGCTGCCGGACAAGGCGGCGGTGAACAGCAGCGCCATCATGGTCAGGGATATCATGCTGTATTATTCATCAGGGTTAAAATAAGGGGGATAGTACTCTTTTTCAAGTCCTGTGAGCATCACCTTCAGCATGTCTGGATTGTTTTTGATCAGGGTTCGTTCTATTTCTTCAATGATTCCCAGGTAGGGGTTCCGCTCGCCATGGTACCAGACCGGGTCTCCGATCTGGTGGAAGAGAAACCCGTATTTTTTCAGGGCATTAAACAATTTGGTTTCAGTAATCATGTACCAGTGGGTAATGCCCCGCCTTCTGCTCTCATGGTACATCACCTGGTACAGTCCCAGCACAATAATGGGGTTTTTCCTTCCTTTCATCTCTTCGGGAATGGTGCCGTCATCGGGCAGAATACCGCCTTCCTTTTTTGTCAGGTAGGACTCCACCCCGTACATGCCGTCTTCTTTTCGCCTGCGAAGGTCTTTGCTGACCGTCAGTCTTGAAATTTCAGCAATTCTGCTTCTGTCCGGTTTTTCTCCCACAAACCCGGTTTCAACGGCATGCTCAATGGGAAACCCCCTTTCAGAGTCAAACACCAGGCGAATGGTTCCCACAACAGAATCATGTTCATTCAGGCAGGCAAAATGGACGGAATCATCCTCATATTTATCGGTTTCAAGCCCGTTGGGATGGTCTTCTTTTTTTTCAAAGCCAAACTCCTCGGCATAAACCTCATAGCGCATTCTAAAGGTGTCTTCTTTGATCTCTTCATCATCCACAATGCCGAATTTAAATTTGCCGTAGGTAAGCACATGATCAATCATAGAAATAGTCCTGTTTTTTAATTGACTCCACGGGATAAATTGTATACTGTTTCCAAAGCTGCTTTGACAGGCCTGTCTTTACCCCTGTAAAACCTGGACAGCAGAGATGATGCCATAGGTGAATGCGTTCGCACCTTAATTGGTTGTTTTTTAAATAAGTTTATCAATGTCAAAATATATTAGGTGTGTTTAAGGCTTCTTGTCAAGAAGTTTTAACAAAATTAATGAAAATGCCATGATAGATAAAATAACCCGCCACAGAGTTTTTTTTCTTCTGCTTTCCCTTGTGATTGCCCTGCCGTTTCTGGTCAATCTTCCCCATGTGAAAACCGTTGACAATGTGGATTACTTTACCATTGAAAATGATCCGGATGTCCAGTTTTATGATGAGA
>JAWOEJ010000340.1:0-2653 GCA_046482845.1 Desulfobacteraceae bacterium
ATCCGGCCATTCAGAGTGAATTCATAGGCGTCCAAAAAGTGAGCATCGACTATGAACCAGCCGATGCTTAAAGCTGACGAGATAATAAAATGTCTAAGCAGAAACGGTTTCAGCATTGTCCGTCAAAAGGGAAGCCATGTTCGCATGCGGCACAATGACGGCAGAGTGACATCTGTCCCTCGTCATCCTGGTCAGGATATCGGCAAAGGACTTTTAAAAAAAATACTGCGAGATACCGAACTTACCATGGAAAAACTATTATTGGATAAAAAATGATGAGGCCCAGATCTGTTCCAGGTAAAGACAAAAAATGACCCTAAAATCTACCCCCTTACCAGACTTTTGAACTACACCCTATACACAACAGCTATCAACTTTTACATGACAGCTCTAAAAAGTGCCTAAAAACTCTCCCAAAACAATCCATCCCTGCCCCGCCTCATTCCCCCAGCTTCTTTTTCATTGCAGAGATTGTCACGCCATTTTTCATACATATCGTGAAGCCGTTTGCTGTTTGCTTCTGAGAAAGGCTTTTCCGTACGACACTGCGCCTGAAACAATTGTGATGGACAGGGATTCGCTTTTTCTTCCCCGCATACTGGCAAGCGGACAGTATGGCCGGACTCGCACGTCCATAATCGATGCCATTTTGTTCAAATTCCGTAATTTTCCCTGATTTTCACTTTCAGTTGGTGATCCAGTACAAAAATCTGGTATGTTTGGTTGGATTTGGGATGTATTGAAATATTTAGTAGTGCCTAACTTTTAAGTAAAAACCCAGGATTTGGGTTTTTTCCCAGGACAATTCAACAAGTGCTCTGTTTAGTACACACAGGTAAGCCAAGTTGGGTTTGACCTGTTTATATTTCTTATTTATTTGAAGCATCCTGGTCCTATGCCATAGTCGTTCAACCAGATCTGCCTCGCTATGGACATTCTTTGTCCAGTTGTGATATTTTTTATTGTTGTTTAATATGTCCTTCACCCTATCAGATAAATGTTTATTCATGATTTTATTTAACGGAATAGGCATCTCAAATACTTCTTGCAGGGTATTTATGGACAGCTCTTCAATGAGGCTCTCGATCCCTTTCATCTTTCCCAGCAATTCTGCATTCAGCCTTGCCTCCCGTCTCAATCAGTCCCTTATAGCCAGACGAGTATTAATGAAAGCTTGGTGATTATCCCATCTCTCAAAAGCCTCCCCTGACAATTTGTCCAACAAAGAATATATTACGTTTGGAAACATCACTTTCCTCCATCAAAAGCTTTAAGGCCCGCAACCCCTAATTCTGGTTCCCCTCTTTGCTCAACAAATCACTAAGTGCCTTGGCATAAGCATTTCTCGCAGTCTGCATGGCTGCCTGTTCCAGGTTCAGTTCCTGTAACTTCTTGTCCACATACTGGATGGATATCAGCTGATTTCTGGCTTCATCCGAGAACTGGTCTGTGTCGTATTCTTTTCCGTCAATGGTAATGCTGGGCATGGTAGGCTCCTTGTATTTGGTAATGGTTAATCAAAACTTAATTGCAAATTGCTGTCGCAATGCAAGGTTCTCAAGCAGAAGATTTTTATCCCTTAACAGCATCAGAACACAGGCAAAAATTGTTAAAATTATAGTTTCCATAATGCGGGGACTATAATGAAGGGTCAAAGATTTGTCAATGATTTCAGGCAGGACGAATAAATACGAGGGACACCTATAAAAAACGTGGTCTGTCCCCTATTTTTTGTTTTGAATCTTGCATTTTCCCCGGAACGTGTATAGAATATCGCCATGAACACTCTGGAAAATAACACAGCCGATGACTATGACAGCCCCTGGAAAGAGGGCATGGAATTGTATTTCAAGGAACTGATGCAGTTCTTTTTCCCGGACATCGCTGCACGGATCGCTTGGGAAAAGGGCCATCAATTCCTCGACAAAGAGTTGCAGCAAGAGCAAGTGGTCAGGGATGCAGAGATCGGCAGAAAACATGCAGACAAACTGGTCCGGGTGTGGTCCTTGGAAAACGAACCGTTCCATGTCATGATCCACATCGAGGTCCAGAGCGATAAGGACCGGGACTTTGCCCGGCGGATGTACATTTACAACTACCGGATTTTTGACAAGAGCTACCGGCCGGTTACCAGCCTGGCCATTCTGGCGGATGAAGTCGATTCCTGGAGGCCGGATGCCTACACTTCAGAGCAATGGGGCTGCAAAATCAACTTTGAGTTTTCAACGGTTAAACTGTTAGACTACAACGATCAAGTCGAATTTAAACTGAATTTTTGAATAGGTAATATGGTACAAAAAGCTTTTATGACAGAAAGCGGGATGATTGACATATCATGTCCGAAATGTGGTAATATCAGACAGACGGATATTTCCAAATACTTGAAAATGGACAAAGCTTTAAGTTTCAAAGCTACCTGCAGGTGCAGTCATGTTTTCCCGGTGATGATTGAAAGAAGAAAACATATCCGAAAAAATGTAAATTTCAAAGGAACCCTTACCTACAGATCAAATCAATACCCGGTAAAAATTTTAGATATTTCTAAATTCGGCATGAGGATTATGACTGTAAAGGCACTGAATATTTTGGAGGGCGAACGTTTGGATGTTACATTTATATTTGATAATCCGGGAAAATCAAGCGTGTCAAAAGA
>JAWOEJ010000398.1:0-4894 GCA_046482845.1 Desulfobacteraceae bacterium
CAGGGGAACCACTGCAGTTGTGCCTGTTTCTCCCACCGCCCTCAACGGCATCATGCAGGCTCAGATCATCAATTGCCTCAAAGCCCGGGGATATGAAATTGTTTATGAAAAAATAAGGCTTGAAAACTGCCTGACCGCTGACAATGTCCTGATCACCAATTCACTCATGGGCGTGGTTTCTGTCCTTTCCATTAACGGTGAAAAAACACCTGTCTCCCCGGTGCTGGGTCATGAGCTCAACAGGGAGATGGCCGTAAAATTCGATATATGAAAAAATTCATTCAAACCTATGGCCAAGCCTGGGACAGCAACGCAATAACACGCCGCTGCCCCATGCTTTCCGCAGATCTCAGCAGATCCGATTTCTGAAATCAGCACAACATTTAGAACATCCCCGGCAGGATGAGCGGTTGTGAGATCCTGTGCTTTTTCTGATCCAGGAAAACACGTACCAGAATGCCCATAAAATAATCAGGATGGCAATCAGGTTACCCATACAAGTCTATCTCCCTGTGTTTAAAATATTATTATTTCATATCCAGGGCCTGAACCCATATCACAGCATCCTGGGACAGCTCCTTTCCCTTATGCGCTTTGACCGGACCGGAGCCAAGGGCACAGAACCCCCACCAGCCGGCCTTTGGAATACCAAAGGTAAATTCTCCTTCTGCATTGGCCTTAATCCCCATGGTGACAAACGCATCCTGGGGAACTGATGCTTTGGCCTGCCTGGAAAAGGCATTCTTTTCCATATCCGGTTCATGGTTCATGTATTCAACTTCTATCTCAGCATAGGGAACAGGCTGTCCATTGCTTTTTACAATACCTGTAAAGGTTGAGCCTGTCCAGATGGCATAGGGTTTAATCAGAGGAACGATTTCCGTGGGCAGCCCGGCCTCGGCATCCCAGTCTGTGGGCAGGCCTGCAACATTTACCACGGTTTTGGTGATCTGCTGAATATAGATATCCTCTTCTGATTCATAATAGGGATCCGGGGTGAGCATGAACACCCAGTCCCCCATGCCCCTGAGCTTGTAAGATGCTTCAAAGGCCTTGCCGCTGTTGGTCAGACTTGTCCAGGTGACAGGCTTTACAGAACCTGTAATATCCTTTGTTTGTCCTTTGTGAAGCACTTTAAAATTTTTGGGTGTTCCCATATCCATGGTGTGGCCGGCTTCAAAGGGATGGGTAAACACAAGTTTCATTGTTATGGTGTCTGCCTTGTCCATGGCAGAATCAGGTGTGTAGATCATCTGAAAATGGGCATAAGCCGGAGCTGCCGCCATAATAAATGTTGTCAGGGCTGCCATGATCAGATTTTTCGGTTTCATGTAATTTGACTTCATAAGCGTTTCTTGTCCTTTTTCATATAAAAGTTTTAAGTGTTAAGTGTTAAGTGTTAAGTGTTAGCTAAGGTCATATAGCTAATGCTTTCAATCGGTTATCAAGTTTTTAGGGAAGGGCCGAGCGCCGCCCCCAGCGGTTGCCTGTCAGGAACATTGAGAACCAAAGGAGATCAGACTTTTTGCCCTGCCAGGCGTTAAAAAAATCAAACTGTTTGAGGACCAGTGGCCGCAGTTTTTGATTTTTTTAACGCCTGGCAGGGCAAAAAGTCTGATCTCCTTTGGTTCTCAATGTTCATGACAGAGCAACCGTTGGGGGCTTTTAATCGGTTTTTCCATAGAAAAACTTGATGATCAAGTAACAGCGTCAGGATCGGGGCTTTTTCTTTGACAGCATATTGACCAGCATTCTGTCGGAATGGCTGAGCCGGTTGGCCAGCACCTGAAAGAGATGCTTGGCCACCTCCGGGTATTTCTCGATGATCTCAAGAAGCTTGTCCCCGGGAAAGCGTTTAATAGTGGATCTGCCCTTGGATACAATGGATGCCGTCCGCGGCTCCCCTGTAATGGAGGCCATTTCACCGAAATACTCCCCGGGCTGAACAATTTCGGCAATTTTTTTCCCGCCCTTGACCACATATACCGCACCCTGGACCAGCTTGAAAAAATCTATATCCTTGTTTCCCTCCCGGATAATCACATCCTTGTCCTCGTACTTTTCAACATCAGGATTGACCAGATAGGCCGGTAAAGCCTCCTTGGTGATGGTGGTTTTTTTCAGCACCTCCTCCAGGGAGGTCTCTCCCAGGCGCGCCTTCTGCAGCCCGGCCTCCCGCAGGGTCTTCATTCCCTCCTGGCAGGCCAGCTTCCGGAGCTGGTCCTCGGCAACATTGGCATTAATGGCCTTGGACACCTCTTCTGTAACCTCCATGAGCTCGTAAAGCCCTACCCTGCCCTTAAACCCGGTGCCATTGCAATAGGAACAGCCCGTCCCGGCATAGAGCTTAAGGTTTGGTATTTCTTCTTTGGAAAACCCGTAGGCTTCAAGATCATCGGGATTATAGCCGGTAACCTCTTTTTTACATTTGGGACATATCCGCCGGGCCAGCCGCTGGGAAAGCACCATGGATACAGATGAGGCCAGCATATAGGGGGGAATGCCGATATCCACCAGACGGCCGATGGTTGAGGGACAGTCATTGGTATGCAGGGTTGAAAACACAAGATGACCGGTCATGGCAGCTTTGATGGCAATCTCTGCGGTATCTATATCCCGGATTTCACCCACCATGATAATATCCGGGTCCTGGCGGAGAAAGGACTTCAATGCCGCGGCAAAGGTCATGCCCACGCTCTCCCTCACAGGCACCTGGTTGATGCCCCTGAAATTGAACTCAACCGGATCTTCAGCCGTAAGGATCTTGGTATCCTCCTGGTTCAGGCGGTTGAGAATAGAATACAGGGTGGTGGTTTTACCGCTGCCTGTGGGGCCGGTGACCAGCAGCAGGCCATAGGGCCTGGTGATGCACCGTTTAATACCTTCAAAGGTATCCGACTCAAACCCAAGTTTGGCCAGATCCACATTTAAGGCACTCTGGTCCAGGATACGCATAACCACGCTTTCGCCAAACAGGGTGGGCAGGGTGGACACCCTGAAATCCACGGCCTTGGTTTTGCCGAATCTTAATTTTATCCGGCCGTCCTGGGGAACCCGGCGCTCTGCAATATCCAGTTCCGCTAGGATTTTCAGCCGGGAAATCACAGCATTTTTAATGGTCAAAGGCAGATTCATGGACTTGTAAAGGGACCCGTCCAGCCGGTATCTCACCTGAAGGGCTTTTTCAAAGGGTTCGATATGAATATCACTGACCCCGTCATTAATGGCCTTGACCAGAATACCATTGACCAGCTTGATGATGGGGGCATCCGATGCCATGAACTCGTCATAGCTGTCCCTGGTATCCGGGGCCTGAACCTCCAGCTCTTCTGCCGCTTCTGAAACCAGGGATCCGAAATCCTCCACCGAGGTAACCGGTTCCTCGTCCTCGGGCTCATCATTAAAATGAATCAGCTCCTTGTAGGCCTCATCACTGATGTTGTAAAAATCACGAAAAGCCTGGATCACGTCATTTTCCGTGGAAACAGAAATATTCAGACTTTTCCCCACCTCCTGCTGCAGCGCTTCCACAGCAGACGTGTCAGTGGGCTCGGTCATGGTGACAACAAGTTCATCAGCGTTTACCCTTAAGGGAAACACCATGTATTTTTTAGCCGTGTCAAAGGGAATACTCTCCAGGGCCGCGGGTTCCGGCTTCATTTCAGAAAAGCGGATCACCTGGTAATTATAGATTCTTCCAAGGACATTAACAATGGTCTCCGGATCAATAAATCCCATGGACAGAAGCACAGAGCTCAGCCTTGTGCCGAATTTCCTGTGCTGTTCCTGGGCCGCCTGAAGCTGCATGCTGGTGATCTGTCCCTCCTTGGACAGGATCTCGCCAATGCGCATTTTCCCGGCACCGGACTGGTCCTTGATGGTGGACTTGAGGCTGGTTTTTTTCCCTGACTTCCCCCTTTCAGGTCGTTTCATTTAAAACCCTCTATTTTACATTCTGATAGATTTTCCTGGACCCACCGTAAATCAGGAGCACACCCAGAAGATAAAAACAAAACCTGACAATGCCCAGGGCCCCTGAAAACCCCTCAATGGTTTCAATCTTCGGCATGACCTGGGGAATCCTGTAGAACACCCCGAATCCCGCCATCACCAGAAGCGCTCCCCACAACACCTGAATTTTTTTTTTGTCCATATTCTCCACCTTGGAAAAACCTGATACCCGGTCATCAGGTTTTTTGAACAGCACCGCCCCCAGCGCTTAATCGGTCCTTCCATAAAAACCTGGTAATCGAGTGAAAATAAAGTTTAATTTATGCGTTTTCAAGCTGACTCAACTGATCGTCAAACCCCTGTTTTTTCTCATCCACAATATTGCAGCGCTGTTCAAGCCGGTCAAACAGCCGGTCAATTTCTGCCTGACACTGGGATATTTTCCGGGAGGTATCAGCAATTTTTTTTCCGTTTTTGGTCTCTGACACGGCCTGCATTTCATTGTTAAGTTCAGCCAGAAGAATTTCATTTTTTTCAATTTTTTCCTCAATTTTTCTGATCTCACTTTGAAGGGGCTGAAGCGCCTTTGACCGTCTGGAAATGATATCAGAGCGCATTTTCCGGATTTCTTTTTTTGAAAGATTTTTTTCCTCAGGTCTGCTGGTGGACCCGCTGCCTCCTGACCCATTGCCTCCTGACCCGCTGCCTGACACGCTGCCTGACCCGCTGATGTTTCTGGGGCTGTTTCCGGTACTGCCCTCCTCAGAAGCTTTTTTATCCAAACGGCCTTCCCCTTCTTCCCAGCCCACTTTCTCAAGAAACTCAGCATAGGAGCCTTCAAATACCGACAGGGAATTGTCCTTGAACACAATGAGCCGATTGGCCAGGGTATGAAGAAACATCTCATTATGGGTCACCAGAACAACTGCGCCGGGAAAGGCAT
>JAWOEJ010000092.1:0-22390 GCA_046482845.1 Desulfobacteraceae bacterium
AAATTCCAATTTTTAAAATTTTATATTCACTGGCCTGTTTTAAAAAAATAAAAAACGCGGCCAGTGAATATAAAATTTTAAAAATTGGAATTTTTGGATCAACCGCCATGACATTCAGGACCCCATGAAAAACATCTTTTCATCCATACCAGACAATATAGAAGACGAAATTTTTGAAGATGTGCTGAAAACCAGCAATATCCGTATAGAAAGGATCCTCTCCCAAGGGCAGTCATCACCTGCACAGGGGTGGTATGACCAGGACGAGCATGAATGGGTAGCCGTGCTGGAGGGTTCAGGAATCATCATTTTTGAAGATGGCAGGGAAGTCACCCTGAAAAAGGGGGACTGTCTCAACATTCCCGCCCATGTCAGGCACCGGGTCAAATGGACGGACTCGGCCAGAATCACGGTCTGGCTGGCGGTTTTTTACACCTGATTTTTTTTCGTACGGGTATCTGTATGGGGATTCCAGGATGCAGTCAAACATATCCTGCCCACTCTTTGTTCGGGCCGGGTATCCAGAAAACAAAGGACGGTCAATTCCCCCATCCCGTTGTTTTTATCAGCTTGTCAGCCTTAAGAGATCTTCCAAAAAATAATCCGCGCATCTTGTTTGTCTTTTTGCCCGTCTCCTACGTTCCGCCAATGGGACATATTGCAATATGCCCCCATTGCCGCGCCTTGAAGACGAACAACCCGATCATACAAATTGGCCTGCGCAATATACGTATATTATTTTCTTCCAGATCCCTAACACCTTGTAAAACACCATCAGTATTGACGTAGATGCGTCTCAGTGATATCTTAAAAAACCTTGCTGTTTTTACTCGGTTATCAAGTTTTTATGGAAGGGCCTCTTAAGAGTCCCCAGCGGTTGCCTGTCAGGAACATTGAGAACCAAAGGAGATCAGACTTTTTCCCTTTCCGACATTTGCCAAAACCTGCGATACCCTGCTACCCAAACTCATGAGCGGAGAAATCAGGGTCAAAGGATTGGAAATTTAAAATGAAATAATTAAAATAATTATAAAAAGGATTAATAAGATGAAAATACTACAAGTTGGTGAACTTAAAGCCCAATTTGAAAAAGTCTTTGAAAGTGTCAAACAAGGTGAAGAGTTCATTATTTCCTATGGTGATAAAAAAGAAAATGTTGCTGTTATTATTCCATATAAGGAGTACAAGGAAAAAAACAGAATCAAACTTGGATTGCTTTCAAAAAAAGGAAGTTATAAAATTAAGGAAGATTTTAAAATGACATCAGAGGAGTTATTGGGAATTTGAATTACCTTATTGATACACATTATTTGCTTTGGAGTATGTTTGAGCCTTCAAAAATAAGCATGAATGTCCTTGAAGCATTTAATAATATTGACAAAGTAAAATACGTCAGCAAGATAAGTTATTGGGAAATAACATTAAAATATTCATTGGGTAAGCTGGAATTACAAGGCGTATCACCGGAAGAATTATTTGGAATAAGTAAAGATGCCGGTTTTAGGCTTTATGATATTCATGAAGAGGATATTATCTCTTCGTATCAGCTTCCATCGGTACCATCACACAAAGACCCTTTTGACAGAATGTTGATTTGGCAATGTATAAAAAATAACCTCATATTTATAACTAATGATAACAAAATTCAGGCATACAGGGAATATGGATTGAAAATATTATAAAAATGCCATGAAAAAATTTTTTATTACAGTATTGGTATTGTTGTGGAGTTTTGCAGCGCTTGCTTCAACGGCAGATGACATTTCAAGACATGTAAACGATTTGATCAGAAGTGCAGAAAAAGAATATTTCAAGGGAAAAACAATTGAGTCGTCAGGCATACTGCAGGAGGCAGAAGCGGAACTTATAAAGCTGACATCTGAAGATCCCGGTCACCGCTCATTAAAATCATTACAGACAAAATATGACCGGTTAAAGACACAGGTGGATAAGAAACTGGGAAACAGCGCATCAACCGTAAAAAAGAAATCTGCAGCGGCCTCCAGCTTTTTGGTATGTTGTCTCATGGCAGAGAATCCGTCGTATAAACAAGGAGTTAGCCAATGGAATACAAGGGGATTTCAACTGAAGATTTTGGTGAATTAACGGTTTTAAATGAGCAAAGAGAACAGGTCGCATTATCCTCCCTTTGGCGTAAAAGAACAGCCGTTCTTGTGTTTGTCAGACATTTTGGCTGAGTCTTCTGCCGTCAGCAGGTAGCTGGCCTAGCCCGGAATGCCCGTCGGTTTGAAAGCAGAAATACCGATCTGGTTGTAATAGGATCGGGTGATCCCCGGCACTTCCCGGAATTTCGTGAAAAAACCGGGTATCATGGCCTGCTTTTTTCTGATCCTTCTTTGACCGTGTTTTCGGTTTTAGGGTTTTCAAACGGATTAAGGGGCTTTATGAATATACGGGCTGTGTTTAAAGCAGCATCAGCGTTAAAGCAAGGACACCGCCAGGGGTCGGTTCAGGGCAGTGCCTTGCAGCTTGGGGGAGCTCTTGTAATCGATGTCTCTGGAGTCGTCCGTTATTTTTTTGCCGGGTCCAGACCAGATGATCATCCTGACATTGATCACTTATTGGGGGCCGTTGAGAAATAGCCCCTTGTACTTTTCCAGACCATATTGATCCAGATCCTCTACAGGTATGAATGTCATGGCTGCGGAATTTATGCAATACCTCAGTCCAGTGGGGGGCGGACCGTCATTAAACACATGGCCGAGATGGGAGTCTGCCATTTTGCTCCGGACTTCAACCCGCTTCATGAACAATGAATGATCTGCTTTTTCCACAAGAGTATCTTTTTCAATGGGCTTTGTAAAACTCGGCCAGCCTGTACCGGACTGGTATTTGTCCGTGGAGCTGAAGAGCGGTTCATTTGAAACCACATCAACATAGATCCCTTGTTCCTTATTGTCCCAGTATGCATTGTCAAACGCTTTTTCCGTTCCGTTTTCCTGGGTAACATGGTACTGCAGATCCGTTAACCGTTCTCTTAAGTCCTCATCTGTTGGTTTGACCCAGCTGGACCTTTCAAAAACCTTATGCTTTTCTGCCCAGGCGTTTTCAATGAAGTTATCCCGGCCGGATCGTGACCGGTATAAATTATACTGGCTTTGATTTCGTTTGTGGTACTCCTGGTGATACGCTTCTGCCTTGTAAAACCGATCAAAGGGCAGCACATCTGTCACCACTTTTTGGTCAAACAGGCCGGATGCATTGATATCCTCTATGATGGCCAGGGCCTGTTCTTTTTGATCTTCATTGTGGTAAAATACGGCAGACCGGTATTGAGGTCCCCTGTCTACAAAAGATCCTGAATTATCAGTCGGGTTAATCTGCCCAAACAGCACGGATAAAATGTCATAATAAGAAATAATATCCGGGTTAAAAGTTATCTGGACTGCTTCATAGTGACCTGTTCTACCGGAGGTGACCTGTTCGTATGTTGGATTTTCCACGTGTCCCCCTGTATACCCGGAAACCGCGTCAACTACGCCGTTGACTTTTTCAAAGGCCGCTTCAATACACCAGAAACACCCTCCTGCAACCGTTGCTGTGTCATACCTCACATTCTCTTTCATAATCGCCTCATTTGATTCATTGTTATGTCCTGTTTGCGCAGTGATCATCAATCCGGCAAGGACTGCCGTTAAAACAATACCATATTTAACTCGTGATTGTGTGTTCATACGCATCTCCTTCAAGCCTATTATGCCCCGTCAGTATTTTACATGGTTCTTGATATCGGGTTTTGTACATCCGCTTTCATCTTCCTGATACACTTATGTCTCCGGTTGAATAAATGTCTCAAATTCCCCTGGCCGGCTTGACCTCTAATAATTGTGGTGATTTTTTTTTGCATAAGCAATTCTTTTCATTTGGCTGAAAAAATGGTATTACCCGATAATCAAGTTTTTTGAATACCGACAGGGGCTCTTAATCGGCCCTTCCATAAAAACTTGATAACCGAGTATTAAGTCCATAAACGGCGATCAAAATTGATCATAAAGTACCAAAAGCACAAAAATTACCAAAATTATATTTGGTAAATACAAAAAGCAAAATACAGGCCAGATATACGAAAAAAAATTTTTATTTTAATTCAGGCACCCTCTGCTGAAACCCCGTATGTCTGGGATAACTTGTTCTTTTTATTTTAAAACCAACCAGTCAGGGAGATGATAATGAATGACAACAAGGTATTTTTGTATACCATAAGCACCTGCAGCCACTGCAAGTCAACCAAAAAATTGTTGAACGATCTGGATGTGAGTTATGAGTCTGTTGAGGTTGACTTACTTAAAGGAGAAGAGCGGAAGAAGGTGATTGAAGATATTAAAAAGATTAATCCAAGATGTTCGTTTCCCACCATATGTATCGACTATGAGGTAATCGTAGGATTTCATGAAAACCAGATAAAGGAGGCCCTCGGGATTGAGTAATATGGATACACAAAAACTCTATGAAACATTAAAAAAGTCCCAGGAAAAAAAAGGCATTTATTTTAATAAAGACAAGGACCTTGTGTTTGAACTGCTCGATGCCTTGCTTGAGAACAATGAACGGTACGGATACATGTCCTGTCCCTGCCGTCTTGCTTGCGGAGACAGGGAAAACGACAAAGACATTATCTGCCCCTGTGACTACAGAGAACCGGATCTTGAAGAATACGGCGCGTGTTTTTGCGGACTTTATGTGTCTAAGGCACTCCACAACAAAGAAATTGAAGCCGAGTACATACCTGAGAGACGACCTGTAGAAAAAATATGCTGATGATCGAGTGATACTGAAAAAATCAGTGTAAAAATCAGGATTGATCTTTTTCTTTTTTTATGGTCAAACCAATCCATGGAAAAAGCAGAATTTCTTGAAATTGCCGTGGCCCTTCCCGTTTACGGCACATATATATACAGGGCCCCTGAACACCTTGACACCGCAGCTGTTATTGGCATGAGGGCACTGGTGCCTTTTGGCCGCCGCAGGGTGACAGGGTATATTCTGTCCCGGCAGACGGACAGCAGAGGATATCAGACCAAATCTATTCTGGATCTTGCTGACGATTCCCCGTTGTTTCCAGAATCCATGGTGTCTTTTTTCAAATGGACCGCGCACTACTATATCCATCCCATTGGTGACGTGATTAAAACCGCTCTGCCGTCCGGGCTTGACCGGCATGATGTGGTTTATGCCGCCATTACCCCGGAGGGAGTCAACGCCTGCAGACAAAAAGAGCTCTCCCCGGGGGAATCTGCCATAATGGAATTCCTCTCCAGTGAAAAACCAGTTTCTTTGAGGCGTATTGTAGAAAGCAGTAAAAATTCCGGTACACGTCAACTGGTTAAAAAAATGAGCAGCAAGGGTCTGGTTTCTTTAACAAGGGAGCTTAAACCGGACCGGATCAGAATGAAAAAAGAAAAATTTGTTCTGCCCGGCCTGTACCAGAATCCTGAAAATAAAAAATTATCAAAAAAACGCAAAAAGTTATTGTCCCTTGTCCATAAACACCAGGAAATTTCCTTAAACCATTTAAAACAGGACATCCCCACTGCACCGCGGCTTGTAAACTGCCTTGCCCGGGACGGGTATGTAAAAATCGTTGAAAAGCAGGTGTTTCGCGATCCCTTTGGTGATTCGGTTGAACCGGACAGGCCGCCGGTCCTTACAGATCAGCAGCAGCGGGTTGTGGACTGCGTAAAAAAAGAGATCAGATCAGGGTTTAAGCGCTATCTGCTCACCGGGGTAACCGGCAGCGGTAAAACAGAAGTGTATATGACCCTTGTGGCCGAAGTTGTATCCTCGGGCAGGGGGGCCATTGTGCTGGTGCCTGAGATTTCTCTGATCTCCCAGACGGAAAGACGGTTCAGGGCAAGATTCGGCAGCCGTGTGGCCGTGCTCCATTCAGGACTGTCCCAGGGGGAGCTTCTGGACCAGTGGCAGAGAATTGCCCGTCACGAGGCCGCGATTGTAATCGGCGCCCGGTCCTCAATTTTTGCCCCCATTGATAATCCAGGCCTGGTCATTGTTGATGAAGAGCATGACACTTCCTATAAACAGGAGTCCGGGCTTCGGTACAATGCAAGAGATCTGGCCGTTGTGCGGGCACAGCAGGCCGGGATACCTGTGATTCTGGGGTCTGCCACCCCCAGTGTACAATCCTATTTTAATGTGTGTAATGGAAAATTTCAGGAACTGACACTGAGACATCGGGTGAATCAGAATCCCCTCCCCCATATTACCCTGGTGGATCTGAAAACTTACAAAGACTACAGGGGAAGGGATAAAATCCTCACTCCAGTGCTTTGCCAGAAAATCAGACAAACCCTGGATCAGGGCAATCAGGCACTGATTTTTATCAACCGGAGAGGGTTTGCTACGTTTCCCGTGTGTGGCGCCTGTGGGGAAACAATAAAATGCCGATTCTGCGATATTACCATGACCCTGCACAAGGACGGAAATGAACTCAGATGCCATTTATGCGGGTTTAAAGCCCCCCTTGATATGAAATGCCCTGGTTGCGGTGCTACGGGTATTAAACCCCTTGGTTTTGGTACTGAAAAGATAGAGGAAATGCTGAAATCAATATTTCCCGATGCACGCATTGCCAGGCTTGACCAGGACACAGGCTCAAAAAAAGGGGCTACTGTGTCTATTTTAAAAAAAGTAAAAAACCGCACAGTGGATATTATTGTCGGTACCCAGATGCTGGCAAAGGGCCATGATTTTCCCCATATCACCCTGGTGGGGGTGATATGCGCCGATCTTTCCCTTAATTTTCCTGATTTCAGGGCTGGAGAAAGAACCTTTCAGCTCCTGGCCCAGGTCGCCGGACGGGCGGGCAGGGGGGACAAAAAAGGAGAAGTCATCATGCAGACATACAGCCCGGATCATTTCAGTATTGAAGCTTCGAAAAATCAGGATTTCAGGGAATTTTACCACAAGGAGATCCCCTTTCGAAAAGGGTTGTCCTACCCGCCTTTTTCCAGGATAATCCAGTTAAAAATATCTGGAAAAGACAGGGAAAAAGTAAGGCAGTTTTCCCTGGAAACCGGCCGGATCTGTGAAAACATAATAAAAGAAACCGGCAATGAGACGTTTATTCAGATGCTTGGCCCCATTGAAGCGGGAATTCCAAAAATTGCAATGCGCTACAGATGGCAGATTCTGCTGAAAAGCAGATCTGCGGACCGGCTCAACCGTCTGGTTCAGAAAATGCTTGAAACCGGTAAACGCACCAGACAAAAAAATATCTTTCTGGGTATTGATGTTGACCCCTATTTTATGAGCTGACCGGATTTTATGAATCGCCTGAACATACCTGGCCGGACCGGACTGTCAGAACCACTGTTTCCGTTTGAAAAAATAGAGCAGAGCAACAGCCACGACAATCAGGACTCCCCAGAAAATGAAGTAGCTGTATTTATAGTGCAGTTCTGGCAAATAGTCGAAATTGGTGCCGTAGATACCGGCAAAAAAGGTAAGGGGGATGAAAATAGCCGCAAAAATGGTTAAAATTTTCATGATATCATTCATTCGGTTGGCCATTACAGAGTTGTAGATATTCAGCTGGTCCGTCAGGAGATCCCTGTAGGTGTCAATGGCCTCTGCGGCATGATGGGTCAGGTCCTGCAGGTCTTTTAAAAACGGCAGTGTATTTTCATCAATTATATCATTATCAAGGCGAACCAGCTTATTAACCGCCTCTTTTGCCGGGCGGATGGATTTTCTTAAATAGTTGATTTCCCGCTTGAACGCATTGATGTTTTCCATTACGCCTGAGTCGTCTCCAGTAAGGATTTCTCCTTCAAGATCTTCAATCTTTTCACCAATCCCTTCGATAATATGAATATAATTGTCCACAACCGTATCCATAAGTGCATATGCAAGATAATCGGTTCCAGTACCCCTGATCCGTGACTTTTGCCTTTTGAGCCTGTTTCTGACAGGGTTGAATACATCGCCGGGCTGTTCCTGGAAGGTCAGAACAAATCGGTGTCCCAGTACAATGCTCAACTGGTCATTTAGAACCATTCCGTTATCAGCGTCGTAACGGATCATTTTTAAAGCAATGAAGATATAGGAATCAAACTCTTCAATTTTAGGCCGCTGGCCGGTGTTGAGGATATCTTCCAGTACCAGCGGGTGCAGATCAAAGATTTGTCCGAGTTTCCCGATGAATTCGACATTGTGAAGTCCATTGATATTGATCCAGGTCACTGTTTCGGTATCATTAAAATGTGAAACGTCCCTGATGTCAGTTATTTCCTGATCGGTAAGTGTGGATGCATCATAATCAATGACCCGTATCTTAACTGTATCTACCCTGGGTGTACCGATGAAAATAAGAGCTCCAGGGCTCTGGCCTTTACTTTTTTCCCGGTTTCTTAAAAAACGCGCCATAAGTGATTTCCCTTAACTCGATCATCAAGTTTTGTAATACCGCTGGGGGCGGCGCTCGGTCCTTCCATAAAAACTTGATAACCGAGTTTAATGGTTAAATAAAAATAATTTTTTGTTTGAGTTCCATTGATTTTCTATTTCCTGCGGCTGTTTAACTCTTCAAGAACTATTCCCGATACAATAAGAATGAGACCTGTTATGGTGGAAGGAAGTATTCTTTCACCCACGGCAAAATATATGACCACTAAAGACAGAAACGGGACAAGATAAATTAATTTGCTGACCTGTGCTGTTGTTTTTGACAGGCTTAATGCCTTTGACCAGATGACAAAAGTCAGCCCCATTTCAAACAGACCGATGTATGCGCTGCCCAGTACGGCTTTGATGTCAGGAACAGTGATTTTACTGAAAAGCAATACTGTTATAAAAATATAAATAAAACCAAACAGAAAATTAAGACAGAGTTTTACAACTTCGTCCCGCTTGTCTCTGATATTGTAAATCCAGAAAAGGGCCCATATCACAGCTGTGCTTAAAGCCAGCAATGCTCCGGTTAAATTGGTAAACCGAAATTCTGTTAGATTTCCCTGTGTAGAAATAATCAATACGCCAAAAAAACTGATGATGATAGCAACAAGGCTTTTAACGCTTATTTTCTGACCCAGCAGCGGAATGGAAAGCAGTACAAGCATGATCGGCCATGTATAGTTGAGTGGCTGTGCCTCCTGGGCGGGAAGCAGTTCATATGCCTTGAACAGAAAAACATAGTAGAGAAACGGATTAAGAAATCCAAGAAGGGCGGAATGCAGATACTCTTTTTTTGAAAAGGTGATCATCAGCATGATCTTGTTCTGCAGGATTAAAATGGCAAGCAGTGCAATCGTTGAAGCCATTGAGGACAAAAGGAGAAGTTGGAGAAAATCCAGATGCCGCAGTGAAATTTTGAAAGCCGAAGCAACTGTGGACCATATAAGAACGGCTCCAGCTGCATGGAAATATGCCTGTGTCTGTTTTTTCATCAGTAAAGCCACTTTTTTTCATTGCCTCTTCAGACTTTATACGTTTGGAAATATCCCTTGCAACACCAAAAGTGCCGATGATGTTTGCCGGAGAAAGTCCCCTTGCCCGGATACAAAGGATCTGATCAGAGAGCGTTTATATCTTTCATTAATTTTTTTATGGCCAGTTCTTTCCCCTTTGCCTCCACTTCTAAGGTGATATCCAAATATGTCCAGTCTTTTGGCAGATCTTTGATGTTGATATAGTCGTGGTGTTTTCTGGGGTTGGGCGCCCCCCAGCCATCTCTGGGGGATGATATATGGAACAATGGCTCTCGGTCCCAGGTTTTCAGGCTTTTTTGGGTTGCCTCCTTGATAGATAAATTGTCCTGAAGGCATCTGTGATGGTGAACATCATATACCATTGGAATGGCAAGTTTCATACACACTGGCAACAGGTCCTTTGGAGAATAGCTTCGGTCATCATTTTCAAGGGTCAGTCTTTTTCTAACCGGACCGGGCAGTGTATCGATGGTTTTCATAAGGCGTAACAGTGCTGAAGGTTTGTCGCCATAAACCCCGCCTGCGTGAATATTGATCACATCAGCATTCACCCATTCGGCTACCTGCGCCTGGTATTCAAGATCCTGAACAGACCTGCGGACCACGTCCGGATTGGGCGATGACAGGATAATAAACTGATCCGGATGAAAGGTTGTCCGGATATCATGTGTTTGACTGAAGGCGCCGCAGGCTTTAAAATCATTGATAATCGCGTCTGAACCGGGCAGTTCAGCCATGTCATAACCCAGCTCCGGGTGTGTTTTCAAAGGAAGGATCTGGCTGTTTATCCGAAATGAGCCAATTTTGTTCTCACGGCAGAACTCAAGTGCCTTGAGCAGGCTTTGAGAATTAACGGCACATAAACTGGCCAGGCGTTGTTTTTGTTGCTCTTCGGGCAGCTGGGTAAGGTATTTTGCCGTTGTTTTCCGGAATTTTACAGGGTGTTCTTTAAATACACAACAAAGTCCAAGTCTAAGCATTATATTCCCCTATTCCAATATCTGGGCTTGGTCACAACACAATGCCAACGCTGTTACGCCCACATTTTAATGCAGCAACCATGCTGGTTCCAGAGTTACAGAAAGGGTCAAGGACGGCATCTTCAACAAAAGACTTTGCTTTACTAATGAGGAGTCCTGTCACGATAGCCATTATTAAGCCGCAATTAATGAACGTACTGATAATATCTCCGAACCGGCTATGGAACGTACATCTGAGAAAGTCAATGTGATAAGCGCTATGGTTTGTCCAGATCCTGCCACAAATTCTATTTCTAGTCCATCTGGCTCATATAATTCTACAACAGCTCCTATATCACCAGGTTTTAGACCATAATCGGGCAAGTCTTTTTCAAGAACAACTGTATCGAGTAATTTGACAGCCATTTTTATTCTCCTGGATATGCGGTAATAAAACGAGGAAACCGCTCTCCTTTGCGGATAATCCATACTGTTACAATCTCTGCACTTTTGCCTGTCGGACCAATTATGTTTCCCTTGATCTCATATTTTTGTCCGAATTCTGTGTATTTCCCTTCAGATGCTTCTTTGTTAAGCAAAGAACGGAGTGCAGATTCTAATTCCTGCCAATTTTTATTATTGTAGCCTATTATTTGAAAGAAAACAGCTTTAAATTTTCCCACCGGATGTGAAGGTGAAAGCAAATAATCTCTTAATTTTTCTGGAGGTATAATTGCTTGTTCAGCGTTTAGTATTTTCATTAAGCTTCCCGCTTCAAAGGAATCTGTATCTGGCCAACAAGTTATTCCATAGTTTCTGTATATCTTTCAATAAAAAAAGTGATATTTCATATTGCTTTTTTACTTCATTTCACTCGGTTATCAAGTTTTTATGGAAGGGCCGAGCGCCGCCCTCAGCGGTTGCCTGTCAGGAACATTGAGAACCTAAGGAAAAAGTCCTCCGTTGGTCGCTGTCCTGACAGGCAACCGCTGGGGTCGGCGGTATTACAAAACTTGATGATCGAGTTTCATGCTGTTTATGATTCCTTTTTTTATAATATTGTAATTAGGATATCACGATGATTCAAATGCGACAATATTTACTTCAGCAATTTGCAGGCATAATTTATCCTGACAGATTTATCCATACAGTATCATCTAAAACCATAAAAAATTTTCTGATTTGTGGTTTTTATTAGGAAAATTCCTCCAGCTGTTACGGACCGATACAGTCCGATCCGGTCTGACAGGGCAGCGGTGATTCCTTCACCTGCGAGTTCAGCGATACCGATAATACAGGTGCCAGGGCAAAACTGATAAAAAAGCCGAACTTCAGTGCGCTAAGGGCTTTTCTATCCATAACCCGGCCAAAATGCAATGCAAATTTATTCCAGGCGCTGACATGGTGAAAAAATAAAAGAGTGAACGTTTGTTCGTTTTTTTGTTGACCTGTCTTTAATGCCGGGGTATAAATTTAAATTATCAATGCTTGAGGAAAAAGATATGAAGATTCTGGTTTGTATAAAACCGCTCAGTAACACCAGGGAAATCAATCCCTGTGACCTGTTTGCTCTGGAAGAGGCCCTTTTAATCAGGGAACGTCTAAAAGACTGTGCGGGAGGACTGCCGGGTGAAGTGGATGTGATCACCTGCAGCAGCAGAGAGGGCGGGGCCGCTGTTCTCAGGCGCGCTTTCGGCATGGGTGCGGACAGCGGTATCCATGTGCTTACAGAGGATATGGGGTATGTTTCTGCGTTTATCAGGGCATCACGGCTGGCCGGTGCCTTGGAAAATTTTGGCTATGACATGATTTTAACGGGAATAATGTCCCAGGACCAGATGGAGGGAGAAACCGGTCCTGTGCTTGCAGAAATACTTGGAATTCCCTGTGCTACCGGCGTGGTGAAAACAGACTTTTCAGCAGAGGCCGGCAGCGTGATTGTGGAAAGGGAGATGGAAAACGGGTTCAGGGATGTGATTGATATAAAACTGCCTGCGCTGCTTGCTGTTCAGTCCGGTATCAATATCCCCAGATACCCCAGTCTGACCAATATGCTGGCCGCGGGAGAAAAAAGTATCAGGACCCTGGATGCCGGGGAAACTGCCGGGGCCTGGCCTGGGGATAAATTTCAGGTCTGCCTGAAGGATCCTGAAAGGACAAGGGCCGGTTGTAAGGTAAACGGGGGGCTGGAAGATCAGGCCGATCAGCTGCTGTCCTTTCTGCAGCACAAGGATTTAACATGACAGATATCATTGTCATTGCTGAAATATTTGAGAACCGTGTCCGTCCAGTGACCTGGGAATTGATTGCTGCAGCGGTAAATATTCAGGAAGTGAAAAACAGAGACAGCCGCGCTGACGCGACTGGAACTGGAAAAATTAAGGTCATTGTGCCGGCAGAGGAACCCCTGCCCCCTGCCCGTGTTGTGGCGGAAAAAACAGGGCTGGAGGTGACAGGGCTTAAGATCCCGGGACTGACCGCCTACAACAGTGACATGTACAAAGCATATCTCAGCAGCGCCCTGGGAACCATGAATTTTTCCCATGTACTGGCTGCCCATACCGCCCAGGGCCGGGATTTTGCCCCGGGACTGGCAGTAAGACTGAACGCGGTGTGTGTGTCAGGGGTTGTGGACATCAAAAAAGAGGAAAACCGCCTTGTTTATTTCCGTCTGGTGAGCAACAGCACAAAACTGCTGGGGCTTGGCACAGCAGAGGAAAGGCCGGTTTTACTGACCATTATGCCGGATGTGTTTCACCTGCCGGAATCCTTTAATCAGGAAAATAAAAGGATATTGAACAAAAGGATAAAGGTCAGGGAAATGGTTTTAGAGGACATCCATTTTACCCCCCGCATTAAAAATGTCAATGTGTTCAGAATAAAGGGAGAAAAAAGTCTGTTAAAAGGGGCGGATATCATTGTGGCAGCGGGCCGGGGCATTGAAAAAAAATCCAATCTTGATCTTGTTTTTAAATTTGCCGCCTGGTTTTCATCTGCAGCGGTGGGGGCATCCCGGCCCCTGGTGGACATGGGATGGATCGGGTACGGGCATCAGGTGGGCATCACCGGGCAGAGTGTTTCCCCGAGACTGTATATTGCCTGCGGCATTTCAGGGTCTTCCCAGCATCTGGCCGGGATGAAGAATGCCGGTATTGTTGTGGCTGTGAACAAACATCCCGCTGCGCCCATTTCAAGGCATTGTGATCTGTATATTCAGGCGGATGCCCCTGCTTTTATCAAGACATTTTTAAACCGGGCCAAACACAGAAAATAAGGAGAAAATAGTGGATTTTGCTGTTTCTGATAAAATTAAGATCATTGTGGACATGATCAACGAATTTGTGGAAAAGGAATTGATTCCCCTGGAGCCGGAATTTCTTCAGAAGGATTTCAGGGAAATGCTGCCCATCCTCCGGGAAAAACAGGACATGGTCAAAAAAATGGAACTCTGGGCACCCAATTTTCCATCAGAATGCGGGGGCATGGGGTTGTCCCTTCAGGAACACGGGCTGGTGTCTGAAGCCCTGGGCCAGTCTCCCCTTGGTCATTATGTGTTCTGGTGCCAGGCGCCGGATGCGGGAAATGTGGAGATCCTCCATGCCCACGGGAATGAGGCACAGAAGGCCCGGTACCTGAATCCCCTGGTACAGGGAAAAATCAGATCCTGTTTTGCCATGACTGAAGTGGACATGCCCGGGTCCAATCCGGTTATGCTGGAATCCACAGCTGTCAGAGACGGTGAAGACTATGTGATCAACGGTCACAAGTGGTACACCACGGCTGCTGACGGTGCGGATTTTGCCATTGTCATGGCAGTTACCAATCCAGATGCCCCTGCCTATCTCCAGGCCAGTATGATCATTGTGCCAACGGATACAAAGGGGTTTAACCTGGTGAGAAATATTCCGGTCATGGGACACCAGGGCAGTGATTATTTCAGCCATGGGGAGATCCTGTTTGAATCCTGCCGTGTTTCCTGTAAAAATCTGCTGGGAGCGGAAGGTCAGGGGTTTGTCATGGCCCAGGAGCGCCTGGGACCCGGCAGGATACATCACTGCATGCGCTGGCTGGGAATCTGCCGGCGTGCCCTTGATCTCATGTGCCGCAGGGCAGTGGAGCGGGTAATTTCTCCGTCGGGTAAAACCCTGGCTACACGGCAGACCATTCAGAACTGGATTGCTGAATCTGCAGCAGACCTTGAGGCGGCAAGGCTTCTGACCCTGAATGCGGCCTGGCAGATTGATCACAAAGGGGCTTCCCGGTCCCGGGATGCGGTTTCCATGATTAAATTTGTGGTGGCCAATACCATGAATAAAATTGTGGACCGGGCCCTTCAGGTGCACGGGGGCCTTGGCATGACCGATGATACCATACTGGCGTTTTTCTACCGCCATGAAAGGGCCGCCAGAATTTACGACGGGGCAGATGAGGTGCATAAAACTGCCCTGGCCAGACGGATATTAAAAAAATTCTAAATGGACTATCACAGCTTTAAAAAAATATATGCCAGTTTTGGAAAAGACATTTTCCAGGAGATTTTCAGGAACAACCAGGATGTCATCCGCATTAAAAAAGAGAAAACCGCCCTTGGCAACCTGGAAAAAATTTTTAATGCAGTGTTCAGCATCAGCTGTAAAAAAGGCTTTCATGCCATGAGCATGCGGGATCTCAGCGAAAAAACCAATATCAGTCTTGGGGCGCTGTACGGGTATTTTCCAGGGAAAAAACAATTGCTGAGCATCATACAGTCCCAGGGCGATGCCATGATCAGAAAAGTGCTGGCCCGGTCCTCTACTGCCCATGAGCATCCCCGAAACCAGCTGGCATCTGTGATTAAAGCCCATGTGTTTATGTCGGAAATGTACCGGCCCTGGTTTTACTTTATTTTTATGGAAGCGGGAAGGATTAACCCGGCGCAGTTTAAAGCCGTGGAATCCATGGAAAAATATACCGGCAAAATCCTTGTGGATATTCTAAAACAGGGAGAACATCAGGGGGTGTTTAAGCCGGGAAATCATGAACTCACAGCAGGTATGATCAAGGCCATGCAGCAGGAATGGTATTTAAAACGCTGGAAATACAGGCGCCTTAAGATATCCGTGGATGAGTTTGCAGACCATTTAATCGCCGTGGTGGAAGCCTTTTGCCTGGCAGGTTAAAAAACAGAGAATGGAGACGTCTTTATGCAGATAACAGACAGGGCAGATGCTGTCAGGCCGGGAGAAGAGATTGACGGGGCAGCAGTAAAGGAGTTTTTACAGAAAAATATCCCCGGGCTCAAGGGGGATATGGATGTTTACCAGTATCCAGGGGGGTTTTCCAACCTGACCTATCTGATCTGCATGGGAGGAAGAAAACTGGTTTTAAGACGGCCGCCCCTGGGTGCCAATGTAAAGGCCGGCCATGACATGGGCCGGGAATACAGGATATTAAAAGCAGTGCACACGGTGTTTCCCTTTTGTCCGGAGCCGCTGGCATATTCAGAGGATCAGGCTGTTCTGGGGGCGCCCTTTTTTGTCATGGAAAAATTGTCCGGCATTATTTTAAGGAAAGATTTGCCTGAAGAAATGGTTTTGTCAGAATCAGAAGCCAGAACATTGTGCATCCATCTTGTTGATCTTTTTGCTGATATCCATGAAATTGATATAGACAGGGCCGGGTTGAATTCCTTTGGAAAACCTGCCGGGTATATCAGAAGACAGGTGGAGGGTTGGATCAACCGGTACAAAAAAGCAAAAACACCGGATGCTCCGGGGTTTGAGGCGGTTACAGAATGGCTGACGGACAGAATGCCTGGGGATACAGACCGTCCTGCTCTGATTCACAATGACTACAAGTTTGACAATGTGGTGCTGGACCCTGACTGCCCTGGGAAAATCATCGGCATCCTGGACTGGGAAATGGCCACCATAGGCGATCCTTTGATGGATCTTGGCAGCAGCCTTGCCTACTGGGTGGAGGCAGAGGACCCCGAAGAAATGCAGATGATCCGCACCATGCCCACCAATATGCCTGGGGCGCTGACCCGAAGGGAAATCCTGGATTATTATGAAAAAAAGACAAAAAGAAGCACGGAAAATTTTGATTTTTACTATTGTTTCGGTCTGTTCCGTCTGGCTGTGATTGCCCAGCAGATTTACTACCGGTATTACCACGGGATTACCACAAACAAGCGATTTGCCATGCTGATCTTTGCCGTAAACAGCCTTGAAAAAACAGCGTCCAGGGTGATAGCATCTTCACATTTATAATTTTTCTTTATACTCGATGATCTGGTTTTTGGGCTTGGTCATAATCTTGGCCAAATCGGCTGGTTTGTTGATTAACCTGACCCCGTTTTCGAGAAATCAGATATAAAAACTTGATCATCGAGTTATAGAAATTTTATCATATAGTGTAAGGTTGAAGTTTAAGTCATATTTAAGCGTAAAAGGAGAAAAAAATGGATACGTTCAATCTGGAAGGGAAAACCGCGGTTATCACAGGCGCCAGCAGGGGAATCGGATTTGCTGTTGCTGAAAAGCTGGCCATGCACAAGGCTGATTGTGTACTGGTCAGCCGCAAAGAAGAACCGCTCAAAGCGGCAGCTTCCAAAATCCAGGAAAAAGGAGGCAAAGCAGAAGCCATTGCATGCCATGCCGGTTATCCGGAACAGATCCAGGCCCTGTATGAAAAAATCTCAGAGAAATACGGGTCTGTGGACATTCTGGTCAATAACGCGGCCACCAACCCCCATTTTGGGGAGATGCTGACGGCAGATGAGGGGATATGGAACAAAACCGTTGACGTGAACCTCAAGGGACCGTTTTTCATGATCAAATACGCAATGCCGCTGATGAAGGAAAAAGGAGCCATTGTGAATGTGTCCTCCATGAATGCTTTAAAGCCCGGAATTTTTCAGGGGGTGTATTCGGCAACCAAGGCCGCCCTGGTGAATATGACCCAGACCCTGGCCAGGGAGCTGGCACCCAGGGGAATCCGGGTCAATGCCCTGCTGCCCGGTCTGACCGATACAAAGTTTGCCAGTGCCATTATTTCCACAGACGATATAAGGGAATATGCCGTGTCTCAGATTCCCATGGGCAGGTATGCCCAGCCTGAAGAGATGGCCGGTGCTGTTCTGTACCTGGTATCTGATGCCGCCTCTTTTACAACAGGAGCCAGCCTTCTCTGTGACGGCGGCATGCTTGTATAATTTTTTTGTGCTGCCTGTTCAGGCGGTGCATTCTGTTAAACGTAAAACAGTGGAATATAAAAAGGTGGATATACAATGAATGATACACAAAACCAAACCCCTTTACAATTTACCTTGAAAGACGGGGTTGGAAGGCTGACCCTGAACCGGCCGGAAACCTATAATGCGTTTGATCTGCCCATGGTTGAGGCTTTTGAAGCATTTTTGAGAGAACGGCGCTATGATGAAACCACCCGGGTGATTATTATGGATGGCGGAGAAGCAAAGGGATTTTGTGCCGGTCTTGATACCAAAACCTATGCACCGGAAATTTTCTCCATGTCTCCCATCAAGGCCTATGATGCCCAGGTCCGCATGAGCCGGCTGTTTCTGGCCATGCGCCAGCTGCCCCAGCCCATTATTGCATGCGTTCACGGCGCGGCTGCGGGTATTGGATTTTCCCTGGCCATGGCATCTGATATCAGGATAGTGGCTGAGGATGCCAGGTTTTCAGCTGCCTATATCAAGATCGGACTTGGGGGAGCAGATATGGCCTCTTCCTATTTCCTTCCCCGTCTCATCGGTGCCGGCAGGGCCTATGAGTATCTGCTGACAGGAAACTGGATGGATGCCAAGACCGCCATGGATCTGGGGTTTGCCTCAAGAATGGTAAAAAAAGAGGAAATGGCGGCAGCAGCAGATGCCCTGGCCGCTGATATGACAGATAAGTACCCCATGGGCCTTCGCATGACCAAGGAAGCCCTGAACTGCAGCCTGGACTGTGCCGGACTGGAAGCCGCTTTAAATATGGAAGACCGCAATCAGATCATGATGACCTATACCTACAGGATCAAGGAATAAGTTTCAGCCGCAGGCCTGGAGCCTGCGGCATACTGCTACATATTGTCCATGGCCGCCCGCTGGGCATCGGTGATGGCCCCTGTTTCCATGCAGGACCACACCGCATCCTGAATGGTTGAGGAATCTGCCCTGGGCGACATGCATTGTTTTCCCTTTGAGCATATCAACAAAAAGGGTGATGTCTTTATGTCCTTTGGTCCTGATGGTTTCATCCATACCCACGGCTGACACTTGAGAATAATCTTCTGAACTCTGCGCCTTATCAACATATTTTTCCAGAAGGCGCCAAATCTTATTGTCGTGTTCCTTGATGATCTGGCAGACCGAATGAACTGGCATATGAGCGCAGAGTTCCAGAACCAAAGCCTCAAATAAAAGGGTAAATCCTGAGTTCTGGCCAGCCCATGGCGGTGAAATCAGTTCTGTCGTGTTGTCATCCAAAGAGATCCTTGGAGTTCTGCAATGCAAATAGCATTCATGTTCAAAAAAATTTAAGTGCCGCCAGGTTTTGCCAATGGTATCCCTGGCTTTATATTTATCTGGAAATTCAGGATCTGTTGATGAAAATGTACTGCCGCGTTTGAAATCTATATAAATATCAAGCCGTTTTAAGGCTGAATCAAACTGAACATCTTTGATGTACCAGGGATTCTGAATGGCAAGTGCTGCTGCAAAAATTTGGGTTTCAAACATAAAAATAAGGTTATGCCTCTGATATAGGTAAATAAGATAAAAAATCGCTTCGCTCAATCATTCATATGGGTTTTCAAGGCATGGGCAAAAAAGCTTGAATAATGAAAAGAAGATGCCTTTTTTTGGTAAATTGGGGGAGAAGATATCGGCTGAAAGGCTGATACCTCCTCTCTTGCACTATTCAATGCTATTTGCATTTGATTATCCCTTGTCAGGTTGCTCCCCGGCAGAGCTTGACTCCGTTTCATCAGATATACTTCTTTTAACATTGTCATGAAAAAAACTAAAGGGAATTTTAATTCGCGCAGGTTACTTTTCGACTGGATTTTGAATACACCTTCGTGGAGGTTACCCATACAAAATGGAAAAAATGCAATACAAACATTGACAATGATTGTATTTTGTTTATTATGGTATGTATTTGTGTTTTAGATAAGGAGGACAGCATGCATATATCATTGACACCTGAGCTTGAAAGCAAAGTTAAGCAAATAGTAGCATCAGGTTTTTACAACAATGCCAGTGAAGTTATTCGGGATGCTTTGCGGTTCTGGGAAAAAAATGAAGAACTGGTAGAGCATATGAAACTCCAATTTTTAAAAGAACGCCTGGCGATTGGTGCGGATCAAGCTAAACAGGGGGACTTTTTGGCGCAATCCGTTAGCGAAATTATTGCTGAGGTAAAGAATGCCTGAATACCGCCTTACCCCTTCGGCAAAATCAGATTTAATTGAAATCTGGCATTATACTGCTGAGACATGGGGTGAGCAACAAGCTGAAAAATATCTTCAAGATATCGAGGATACGCTTAATGAACTTGCTGCCAATCCGGGGCTTGGAAGACGGCGACCTGAAATCTCTCCAGAATATTATTCCTTTCCAGCACGGAAACATATCATCTTCTATCTTAACTCAGGTCCTCACATTGATATCATTGGTATTTTACATGGGAAAATGGATGTTGATAAAAATTTAATGTGAGGATTACCCATCGACCAAGATTCTTTTTTCGGTCAGACGTCCCCCAGACTATCCTTTCAAGTGAATTTAAAGTTACGCTTTATTTTTTTCTTCTGTTTACTCCTGCAAGACCAAGAAGACCAAGACCGAAGAAGTTATGAATACGCCCAACAGGTTGAATTTGATCAAAGCGACCTATTGATGCTTCAGGGCCACCAATGGGCAACCAATCCACATAAAACTGAGGATATGCGACATTTGGAATCCGTCTTTTCCCACCACGATTCAGAGGGATCAAGAATTGATTGGATAGAATCATTGGGGAAAGACATTTATTCTGGGAAGTTCCCCTCTCTTATTTTTGAATGCCAGACACTATTGGGAAAAACGGCTTCATATTCATCTTTGATGATTGGGCTCCCGGCCAAACTGTCTACCCAGGCTAAACCCTTGGTATAAAGTTCATCATCAATGGCAGGTAACGGAGACGGTACAAGATTTCTTTTTCTTAACCCTTTCCTTGCTTTACGATTCTCTCGAGTCGTCTTCAACGCTTTTTGAAATTTTTTTGTTTTCTGGCAGTCAAGTTGTTGAATTTTGGTGAATATTTTTTTTGGGGGGGAGAGGGCGAGACAGCAAGAGAGAAATCAAGCGTCTCCCCTGGTGCGGCTTTTAACATGGGCCGTGCTTGATAAACATGTTCAAGTAGACTTGGGGTGTCTTTTTTATATTTATGTACAAAGGATGCAACGGCCCCCAAAACCGTAAGAGGCAATTCCTCTTCCAATACTTCAAGCTGTTTATTGTCACTAAGAGACCATCTTTTATTTTAGCAGCTTGGCCAATATGGGTCGGTAGGCAATATTTGTATAAGGATTCAGCTCATAGTGAACTTCTTCGGCCCATGTTTTTTTCATTATCTGCAACATAATTAAGAATTCATTTTCAAAAAAGTAATCTCAAATGCCTTGCAGGGACGGAACTGCTGCAGGCGGTTGGCAAACATAAAGGTGTCGTTCATCTCATAATGCTGAAAAATATCAAGCCCCCGGTCCAGGGAGATTTTCCAGCCATGATCGGTCACAATGTGGCGGGCATGGATCTTGCCGGTACTGTCAAACTCCCAGGTAAAATTGATGCCCACTGCACCGGCAGATTCCTGCATCTTCATGAAGTTGTCCTTTTGCTGATCCCCTTTGAACTCATCTTCAATGGTGACCAGATGAACCGCCACCTCATCATCCCCGGGCTTTTGCTTGACAACGGTTTCCAGGAACTCCATAAAATTACGCATCTGATAAAACAGCCGGATGTAGGGATCGGTCACAGTGATCCGGGTGGCTCCCTTGATATAAGGCCCCAGCAGGGTGTCAAAGGAAATGCCCTTCTGGTTCTCCTGAAAGCTTACGTGCTGTTCTGCCGGAAGAGTGTCATCGGCTATGACTGACCCGTCAGGCTTTGGTTCCGTAACAGCCTGGTCTGCCCCCTCAATGTCCCCGACCTTTTTTTCAATATCCTGTTCTTCTCTCTGGATATCGCTGTCCTCTCCCAGGATGTCAGCAGCAGCTTCTTCCTGCATGCCCCCACCCTCTCCTTCACCAATTGTTTTGTAATAATATTTTGGGTACTCCTCTTCCTCAAGGGTGGTGACCGACCTTGGTTTTTCAGTGGCATCTGTACCCAAGGCATCTGAATAAGAAAAATTGACAGGGCTGTATGTGGTATCCATGCGCATGAGCTGGTCTTTGACACGTTTGCGCCCTTCAATGGCAAACCGCAGCACCATGTCCACATCTTCTCTGGCAGCACCGCCATGGGGGAACAGGATCTTCATCAGACCGGAAAAGGTTTTCTGGATGCTGTCCCGGTCCCGGGTGGAAATGTCGGCAGAAAGAGAAAAGAATTCACTGTACCGGTCGGAATAATCATGGTTGCGCAAAAAACGCAGGATCTCGGCCAGGTAGTCCACCACAAAGCCGTATCCATCAGAAAACATCTCTCCGCGGATGATGGCCACCTCCCATCCGGGGATATAAAAATGGACCCGGTCCAGGAAGGCAGAATCATAAAACTTGTCTGGCAGTTCACTGAACAGGTCTGAATGTTTCAGCATATAGGGGATGGTGTGTTGGGTATTGCCCACAAAGACCATGGAGGCTTCCGCGCCCAGTGTTTCTATGCCCCGTGAAAACGACTTGTTGGCCATGTAGTTTTTCATGATATCCACCAGGGCCTTGTTCACCTTTTTTTTCCTGCCGGCAAACTCATCAAATGCCACA
>JAWOEJ010000098.1:0-4209 GCA_046482845.1 Desulfobacteraceae bacterium
TGATGATCGAAAGGGCATTAATGAAACTTATCCTGTATGCAGATAACAGGGAAAAAAGAGGGAACAGACTTGAAACCCTTATTCATGAAAAAATACCCGGCATTCAGATCATACCCCTGTCAACCATTGATGACCTGTCCCAGAGCCTCTGCCGTCCCCTCCACCAGATATCCATTGCTGTTATTTTTATTTTTTCTCAAAACCAGATAAAGGCGCTGCTTCCATTGGAGCCCCTTTTTGATGATATCCGAATTGTTCTGATCATATCTTCCGGAGAAGATATCCCCATGGCAGCGGCCCTTGAGTTAAAGCCAAGTTTTGTCAGTTTCCCCGACCCAGAAGACAGTGATTTTGAAGATGTGCTTTCTGTTCTCAGAAAAATTCAAACCCGTATAAAAAAGCAATCATATCAGCACCGGATCAGCGACCCGGTTGACTGGTATATAAAAAACAATTAAGGCCTTTAGCAGATAAAACAAAATTAAAGAAAAGGAAAAAAAATGAAGGAAAAAAGTAAAAAAACAAAAGAAAAATCATTGAAATTCAAGCTGATTCTGGGCGGTATTCTTGCCGCACTTCTGCCCTTAATCGTTGTTGGCATTTTCTCCATTATTAGTTCGTCAAAGGCCCTGCTTTCCATTGCAAACGGAAGGGCAGAAATGGCAGCCAATAATGTTGCCATGTTAACGGATGAGTTCCTGAAACAGGAAAAAAAGCTGGCTGAACAACTCGCTCTTGAGCCTTTAATTCATAAAACAGCTGAAGAAGTATTTCAAAACGGCGTAGACAATGCCGGTTCAAGCCTTGAATCTCTGGATCAATTGTTAAAAAAACATCAGAACCAGTCCAGCGAAAGCTATGACATGTTTTTTGTCACTGACAAAGAGGGAAACATCATATCGGACAACTTTGACGGTGAAAGCAGAAAAAATCACGTATCTGTTGCTGACAGGGACTATTTTTTATCATCAAGGACCGGTAAGACAGCCATTGGCACGCCCATCAGGTCAAAAGTCAACAACAACCCTGTTGTGGTTTTATCCATCCCCCTGAAAACCAGTTCAGGACAGTTTGCAGGAGTCTTTGCCTCGGTTGTCCGGCTGAAAAGTCTTTCCGATCAGATAACCAGCATCAAAATCGGAGAAACCGGGTACCCCTATATGGCAAATGAAAAAGGGGTGCTTATTGCCCATCCCAATGCTGATTTGATTCTTGAACTTGATATCCACAGTTTAGATGGGATGGAGTCCATTCTTGAGAAAATGCTGGCCCATAAATCCGGTGTGGAAGAATATGTGTTTAAGGGGGTTAACAAGATCGCCGGGTTTGCTCCGGTAGCCATGACCGGCTGGAGTGTCTGCGCCACCCAGGACCAGGAGGAATTTCTGGCACCGGTCCGGTCCATCCGCAATGTGATTATCGTGGTTGCTTTGGTGTTTCTCGTTCTGACCCTGGCCGGGGTATTATGGTTTGTCCGGGGAATCATGGCCCAGCTGGGCGGCGAACCCTCTGAAATTGCCAGAATAGCCGACAGCATTGCCAATGGAGACCTTACCGTTGAATTCAATGCTGATGATAAAAACATCATCGGCGTATACGCCAATATGAAAACCATGGCAGACAATCTTTCAGTCATGTTCAAGGATATAAACGGCGGGGTTCAGACCCTGACCTCCTCTTCCACAGAATTGTCCGCCATTTCACAGCAGATGGCAAACGGGTCTCAGCAGACATCAGAAAAGGCCAACAATGTGGCCACCGCTGCAGAAGAAATGGTTACCAATATGAACAGTGTGGCCGCTGCCACGGAACAGACGGCCACCAATATCCAGATGATTGTGTCCGCAACCGAGGAAATGTCCGCCACCATCAATGAAATTGCATCCAACACCTCCAAGGGCAGCCAGACGACCTCAGAAGCTGTCAAAATAGCCGAAAAGGTTTCCGGAAAAGTGGATGAACTTGGCAAAGCCACGTCGGAGATCAGCAAGGTGACGGAAGCGATTGCTGATATTTCTGAACAGACCAATCTTCTTGCCCTGAATGCCACCATTGAAGCGGCACGGGCTGGAGAGGCAGGCAAGGGCTTTGCCGTAGTTGCCGGAGAAATAAAGGCTCTTGCCCAGCAGACCGCAGAAGCCACTGGTGAAATCGGCAAACGAATCGGGGATGTTCAGTCCACCACCAGTGAATCTGTTGCCGCCATTGAATCCATTGTTAAAATCATCAATGAAATTGATGATATTGTTACCTCTGTGGCAACGGCCATCGAAGAACAGACCTCGACCACCCAGGAAATTTCAAGCAATGTCAGCCAGGCGTCAGAAGGGGTTCAGGAAGTCAATGAAAATGTCAACCAGACATCAACCGTTGCCAGTGATGTAACCAATGACATCCACCAGGTCAGCCAGGCCGCCGAGGAAATGCAGACAGGCAGCCAGCAGGTCAATGAAAGTGCAGGAGAACTATCAAAACTTGCTGAAAGCTTGAACGAAATGATCGCCAGATTTAAACTGCGCCAATAAAATAACCTTTGATAATCGAGTATCAGGGCAATGACCTCAGCTCATCGCCCTGATACATTATACATTGGGGTGTAACCATCGATGTTTAGAAATCTGTCCATAAAATTCAAGCTTTTTTTAACCTATGCTGCAGTTTCTTTACTGGTCCTGTCCATAAGTTTCACCCTGTTTTATTTTGAAGTGCAAAAAGAGCTGAAGCAGCGGATCAAAGAGGAATTAACCCAGTCAAATCATATCATTACCGACATGGTGGAAACCTCGGCAAGGGTTTCCATCAAGAATCATCTTCGTGCCATTGCCGAAAAAAACCGGGAAATTGTGGCCCACATCTATGAAACGTTTCAAAAAGGCCTTTTAACCGAATCCCAGGCCGTGGACCAGGCAGTCAATGTGCTGCTCAGCCAGACTGTGGGGGAAACCGGTTATATTTACTGTATTGACAGCAGCGGAACCGCTGTGGTCCATCATGAAAAAGGGGTAGAGGGCCAGAACTATGCCTACCGGGAATTTATTCAAAAACAGATAAAATATAAAAAAGGATACCTGGAGTATAACTGGAAAAATCCAGACGAACTTAAGGCAAGACCCAAAGCCCTTTATATGGCCTATTTTGAACCCTGGGACTGGATCATTACCGCGTCTTCCTATAAATCTGAATTTTCCAGTCTTATCAGTATTGTTGATTTTAAAGACCAGATACGCCGGTTGAATTTTGGGGACAGTGGTTACTCCTTTATTTGTGATACCCAGGGCAATGTCCTGATTCATCCGGAACTTACCCGCCTTGTTTTTGACGAAAACACCAGGGCAGGGGAGGTGATTCAAAAAATAATCCAGCAGGAAAAGGGATTTTTATCCTATATGTGGAAAAATCCGTCGGAGAAACATGCCCGGGAAAAATTTATTGCCTTTGAACCCATTTTAAATTTTAACTGGATTGTCGCGTCATCTTCCTATAAAGAAGAGATTTTTTCCACCCTGGATAAAATCAAAAATTTTTTCTGGATTGTTCTTTTAATGGCTTTTATCATCATCGCCGGGGTCACCCTTACTGTCAGCGCCACCATTACAGAACCCCTGATTCACTTTATCCAGTTTCTTGAAAAGGCGGCAAAACAAAGCCAGGATAACAAAAAAAGCCTGGATTCCAGGATTGATGAGGTCAGAAGCGATGAAATCGGAAAATTGTACAAAAGCTTCAACCTTTTCATGGAAAAACTCGATTCCTACAGTAAAGAACTGATCTCTGAAATAAAAATGAGAAAAAAAACGGAAAACGAGTTGTACCATTTGCAAAGCTATCTTTCCAATATCATCAATTCCATGCCCAGTGTTTTAATCGGCATTGATATGGAAAAATCCATTACCCAGTGGAATAAAAAGGCAGAAGAATTAACCCGGACGGCCAGGTCTGATGCCCTTGGAAAACCCCTGCCTGATATTTTTCCCTGGATACAGACCCACATGCCCCTTGTTGAAAAAAGCCTTGATACAAAGAAGATACAGCAGATTTCAAGGCTGCCCATGGAAATGGAACATACAGACCCAACGTATCATGACATTACGATTTATCCCCTTTTTGATCAGGGACTGCAGGGGGCTGTGATCCTTATTAAGGATGTAACAGAAAAAGTTAAAATCCAGGAAGTTTTAATTCAAAATGAAAAAATGATCTCCGTTGGCG
>JAWOEJ010000216.1:0-7596 GCA_046482845.1 Desulfobacteraceae bacterium
TGAAGCCTGGTATCGGGCAGTTCATCCAAAACCATGGAAAAGTACCGGTAAACATCAGGGGCTGAGGCACTGCCGTCATGGTCTGCGTGCTCTACGTCGTTGGCCCCGATATCCAGCCACCTTTTGGTAAACTTCACAGCATCCTTCATATCTGTGGCCCCGCCAATGGGACTGCCCCAAATGGTACTGACTGTACCGCACATCTTGATTCCCACGTCATTGCATTTTTTAATGCTGCGCTCTGCCTCTTTCCAGTAATTGGGAAGGGTGGTTCCGGAATTGGCAAAATGATGCTCCTCTTCCGTGGACACCATCATTAGAACCCTGTCCGGGCCGTAACCCTGCTTTTTCATCTCAATGGCCTTGTCAACACCCGGCTCCCTGATGGTAATGGCGGTAAAACAGATATCATCAACATTAATACCCCTTTTACTGCATTTTTTCTTAAACCGGTCACCCCTGAGATACTTGAAAAGTTCCTCGCCATCACTGAACTGGGGCATAAGATAAGGATTACCCAGATTGGTGACCTCAATATAACGGCACCCGGCAAAGATAAGCTCCTCAAGATAGAATTTTTTTGCTTCAGTGGAGATAAATTTTTCTTCGTGCTGAAACCCGTCTCTCACTGTAATATCACCAATTGTAACTTTTTTGGGCATTCTTGGAAAAATTTTCCACATATTGTATTCAGTCATATTGCTCCCTTTTTAGGTTTTCTTTTCAACTGTTTTTAAAACCTGAAATTTCCAAAAGCAGGATCTTCAATGGGTTTGAGCAGGCTTACCTCAAATGCCATGCCAAGCCAGTCCCTGATTTCAGAAAATTTCAAAACCCTGTCGGAAAGAATCCTTGCACCGCAGTAAAACGGGTGGGCCTCTCCATCGTACTTTTCTATCATCTTCTGCCTGAAACTTTCCTTTTCCTCTTCAGACATGGGATTTCCTTTTGCTTTTCTCTTGTTTTCTTCTATGGACAGAAGCACCCCGCCGGCACTTTTTCCGCTCATGACCGAGGTTCTTGCCCTCATGGTAGAAAAGAGAAAATGGGGTTTATAAGCCCTGCCGCACATACCATAATTTGCCGCGCCATTATCCGGACCTATAATCAATTGTATCTTGGGAACCTGGGCACAGGATGCGGCTCTTACCATATTGGATCCGTATTTTCCTATACCTGAATGCTCTGATTCGGACCCTACCATATAGCCCGGGGCATTCTGAATAAAAAGCAGGGGAATTTTTTCCTGACTGCACCTTACCACCCATTCCGTTACCTTTTTGGCTGCTTCCTGGAATATGATCCCGACCTTGTTTGAGGCAACAACGCCCACAGGGATTCCCTTGATTCTTATTTTACCGGTAAGAGAGTTGTCCCCACGGCCGATGGCAAAATTCTTTTTGTATTCATTGAACACGCTGCCGTCGGCCAGGCATTTGATGATCTCTTTTGCGTCAATCCCCTGACTCGGCAGAATGGGCATCATATCATAAATAGAGTCCGGCGGTACACTGGGGTCCTGCTCCTCATACATATGCATATTTACAGTCTGGGGCTTTTCCAGGGACAGGATCTGTCTCACCCTTGCCACAGCATCAGACTGATCCCGGCACAGGTGATCTGCTCCCCCGGAAATTTCAGTATGCACCTTTGCCCCGCCAAGCGCTTCAGCTGAAATTGTTTCTCCAAGCGCCATTTTCACCAGAGGCGGTCCTCCGAGAAAGGAAAAGGACTGCTTGTCTATCATAATGGATTCACAGGCCATAAAAACAATATAAGCACCCCCGGCTGTATTTCCACCCGTGCTCATGGTAATCTGTTTCAATCCCTTGGCCGACATTTTGGCCATATTGTAAAAAAGGGAGCCAAAGTGCTGATCATCCGGAAAAACATCAATCTGCATGGGCAGAAAGGCCCCGCCTGAATCGGCAATATACACACAGTTCAACCCGCAGTTGTCTGCAATGGCCTGGGCCCGCATGTGCTTTTTCAGGGTAATGGGAAAATAGGTTCCCGCTTTTACCCGTGAATCATTGGCAATAATCATGGTCCAGTTTCCGTGAATCTTCCCGATTCCGGTAACAATACCGCCGCAGGGCACATCCGGAATACCGGGATAATCCACACCAAAACCGGCCAGCATGGACAGTTCAAAAAAAGTGGTGCCCGGATCAATCAACTCGTTGATCAATTCCCTGACAGGCCTTTTGTTTTTCTGGGCCAGTCTGTCCACTGCCTTTTGTCCACCCGGCCATGTTGCCTCATACTGGCGTTCGGCAAGCTTGAGTTCTTCATTTTCCCAGAATGATCTGTTTTCACTCATATCTATCTCCCTTTATAAACAGGCTTTCTCTTTTCCCTGAAAGCGTTAAGGCCCTCAATTCTGTCTTCTGTTGGTATGGTCACTCTATAGGCATTGGATTCAATGGCAAGACCTGTGGCAAGATCTGTTTCAATTCCCTGATTAATGGCATATTTTGCCATTTCAACCGCGATGGGTCCTGTTTCCTCTATCATACCGGCCATGGCCAGACAATGATCCATTAAGGCATCCGGCGGGCACACCTCATTTACAAGATTAATTTCTGCCGCTTTTACAGCATTCACCCGTTTTCCGGTAAAAATCAATTCTTTGGCCCGGGCCACACCAATGATCCTTGGCAGCCTCTGGGTTCCGCCGCCTCCCGGAATAATGGCAAGCCTTGCTTCGGTCAGCCCCATGGATGCAGTTTCAGATGCTATCCTTATGTCAGCGGCAAGGGCAAGTTCTGTCCCTCCCCCAAGGGCTATACCGTTAACAGCTGCAATAACAGGTTTGTTGAGATTCTGAACTGAGGTGAGAAGATTCCTGATGGTCAGGATGAATTTTTTTACCTCGTCCTGGGAAAGGGTGGCTCTCTCCTTTAAATCAGCCCCTGCACAAAACGCCTTTTCCCCTGCCCCTGTTATAATAACCGTTCTGATATCTGATCTGTACTGAAGTTCATCAACTCTGTCCCTTATGGCATACAACAACTCAAAATTAAGTGAGTTCATTGACTCAGGGCGGTTCAGGGTAAGAATGGCTGTTTTGCTTTTTTCTTCATAAAATAAAATTTGATTGCTCATTGCTCCCTCTTTTTGTCATACCAGGATTCAGCTCGGCAGCCCTTAGGCCTTAAAAAAGGCGTATGCCGGGTCTTTGTCCTTATTTTTTATCTTTGGTGATTTCTTCTGTTGCACTTTCCCTGAGTTTGTACTTTTGAATTTTTCCACTGGCAGTAGAGGGATACTCATCCACAAAAAACACGTATCTGGGTATCTTATGAAAGGATATCTGGTCTCTGCAGAACTCTCGAATCTCTTCCTGGGTACTTGTCTCTCCACCCTTCAACTGGATAAAGACCGCTACCTGCTCGCCGTATTTTTCATCGGGCACCCCAACCACCTGGGCATCTTTTACCTTGGGGTTGGTATATAGAAATTCTTCAATTTCCCGGGGATAGATATTTTCACCCCCGCGGATGATCATATCCTTGATCCTGCCCGTTATTTTGCAGTATCCGTTTTCATCCATGGTGGCCAGATCACCGGTATGGAGCCATCCATCCTTGTCCACTGCCTTTTCAGTGGCTTCCGGCATTTTATAATACCCTTTCATTACATGATACCCTCTGGTGCAGAGTTCTCCCTGTTCATTGGGGGGCATTTCCTCTTCTGTAACCGGATCAATAATTTTTACTTCAACATTGGGAAGGGCTTTTCCCACTGTGGTTGTTTTTAATTCCAGGGAATCCTGATCCCTTGTCTGGGTCACGCCGGGAGAGGCCTCGGTCTGACCATAGACAATGGTCATTTCCTCTGCTCCCATAAGATCAATGACTTTTTTCATTACCTCAACCGGACAGGTCGCCCCTGCCATAACACCGGTGCGCAGACTGGAGGTATCATAGCTCTTTTTCTCCATTTCTTCAAACTCTGCAATGAACATGGTGGGTACCCCGTGAAGGGCGGTACTCTTGGACGCCTGTATGGTTTCAAGCACATCAACAGGGTTAAAAGAAACCACCGGCGCCATGGTGGCCCCTGATACCATACAGCACAGGGTACCGATAACACAGCCGAAGCAGTGAAAAAAGGGAACCGGAATACAGATACCGTCATCCGGGGTCAGCTTCATGCACTCGGCCATGCTGATGGCATTGCCGATCAAATTGGTATGGGTCAGCATGACCCCCTTGGGAAACCCTGTGGTACCTGAGGTGTACTGCATATTGATCACATCTTCAGGCTCAAGGCTGTCCAGTCTGTTTTTCAGTTCTTCATCAGACACCTTTTTTCCCATTTCAACAATGTCCTCAAAATTGTACATGCCCGGTATCTTGTCTTTACCCAGATAAACAATATTTTTAAGAAAGGGCAGGTTCTTGTCATCCAGTTTTCCCGGCTCGCTGTCCTTTAATCCGGGACATACCTTGTTAATCACCTTGATATATTCGTCAGGCTCTCTTACGCCCCCTGTCATGATCAGGGTAGTGGAATCCGACTGTTTTAAAAGATATTCAAGCTCTGCACTTCTGTAATTTGTGTTGACAGTGACCAGCACCCCGCCCATTTTTGCACTGCCGTACTGGGTATAGACCCACTCAGGCAGGTTGTTTGACCATATGGCAATCTTTTCATCCCGCTGGATACCAAGAGCCATCAGCCCTTTGGCAACACTGTCGCATATATCACGAAATTCTCTAAAATTATTCTTGATGCCAAGGGAGTGGTACTCAAGGGCTCTGTTATCCCCTAAATCCTCAGCAAGGGTATCTACCAGATTGCCTATGGTTGTTTTGCCTATTGCAATTTCAGGTTTTTTCATTGAATCTGTCTCCATTTTTTTTATTAACATCCAATATAACGTGAAATGACCAGTCTCTGGACTTCCGAGGTTCCCTCTCCGATATCCAGAAGTTTCTGGTCACGGTAAAACCGTTCCGCGCTGTATTCCTTCATCAGTCCATAACCCCCGTGAATCTGAACACAATGATTGGCCACCCGGCCCATGACCTCAGAACAATAGAGCTTGGCCATGGCCGCTTCCTTTGCAAAGGCCCTTTTCTGGTCCCTGAGCCAGCAGGCTTTGTACATGAGATTTCTGGCACACTCAATTTCCATGGCACAGTCGGCCAGTTTAAAGGCTATGGCCTGAAATTTTGAAATAGGCTGGTTGAACTGTTCCCTTTCCTTTGCATATTTCAATGCAATATCATAGGCGCCCTGGGCACCGCCAAGCCCCATTGCACCAATGGAAAGCCTGCCGCCGTCCAGGGTCTGGAGCATCTGATGAAACCCGTCCCCTCTTTTTCCCAGAACATTTTCCTTTGGCACCCGGACATTGTCAAAATACAGTTCTGCTGTGTTGGATGCCCGCCACATCATTTTTTTATGCATGGCAACCCCTTTGAACCCCGGGGTACCGCTTTCAACAATAAAACAGGTATATTCTGGTTTGCCGTTTTCTCTTACGCCTGTTTTTGCCTGCACAGTAACCCCCATGGTCATATCACAGGCAGCATTGGTGATAAAAATCTTTGAACCATTAATCACCCAGTCATCTCCATCCTGCACCGCCGTTGTTTTGCTGCCGCCGGCATCAGAGCCTGCTGTGGGTTCAGTAAGGCCGAAGCCCCACACACCTTCTCCAGCACAGAGCCTGGGAAGATATTTCTGTTTCTGCTCTTCGGTGCCGAAATAGTAAAGAGGACCGATCCCAAGGGAGTTGCCGGCAGCAATGGTGGCAGCCTGTGATCCGTCTATTCTGGCTATTTCTTCTACTGCGATGATGTACGAAATATAATCCAAAGCCTGTCCTTCATACGCTTCAGATACAAACATGCCAAAAAGTCCTATTTCTCCCATTTTTCGGGTAAGCTCAGATGAAAACTCCTCTTTTTCATCCAGTTCACCTGCAATGGGAGCAATTTCCTTCTGGGCAAACTTTCTGACTTCCTTGCGGATCATCTGCTGCTCTTTGGTAAGGTCAAAATCCACCCTGCTTCCTCCTTCATGAATATGGTTAAATTTGATATCAGCCCGGAAGACAGACACAGCCTGTTTAGGAGCTGTTTTCAAAAATTCCGGGATCAGGTGATCGAGCGCTCAGTCTTTTATAATATGATACTATATTTGTTGAATATTATTTGTCAAATCTTTTTTTATTTTTTAATAAATTTTATTAAACCCTGTGAGGGGTCATGTGGGAAGGGGCAGGCCTGCGTTATCGGATGCCTGTTTTTACGCTGGATCAACTGCTTTTCAATTTCGCCTTTCCATGCAGGTTCCCTGATGATTCTGCCTGCCCGGCGATTTATAACAAATAACCCGTTTCTAATCCTCCATTTTATACCAGTGCACATCAGGTGTGTTTTTAAATTGTAAAACCGCCTCTGGTCCAGGAGAATATAAAATTGTCAACTCAAAAGTCCCGCCCCGGCTGATCTCACAATAAAAAGTCCATTCAATCCTGGCGTCTGCTGCCTGCTGACTGAAATCCTCAATATAAAATATATTGGGATGGCCCTTGCCTGTTCCCAGAATCAGCTGATTTTCACTGATCTGAATGTAGCGGTCTGCATATGACGCATCCTGAGATCTCCAATTGCCGCACAATTCCTGTGGAAAAGGAACAGATTCGGAACAGGAGAAAACCATCAAAAAACAGGCTGTCATCATCAGCCATGACAATCGTTTCCAATAAAAAACGGTCCTTTTTATGCTCATTGGGACACCGCCAGCAGAAAAGCGTCCACCACTCTGGGATCAAAATGGGTACCTGATTCCCTGGTGATCATTTCAATGGCTTTTTCTTCAATCCAGCCCTGCCGGTATGGGCGGTCCGACACCACAGCATCGTACACATCAGCCACCGCCATAATCCTGGCGCCGAGGGTAATCTCTTCTCCGGAAAGGCCGTCGGGATATCCTTTGCCGTCATATTTTTCATGGTGCTGGTGTATCATGGCCAGAACATCGGCATAGGCCTCAATAGGTTCCAGAATCCGAGCCCCGATCACTGGATGTTCCTTTATCTTTTCAAACTCTTCATCGGTGAGCCGTCCGGGTTTATCAAGAATGGCCAGCGGAATGCCGATCTTGCCGATATCATGCAGGTAAGCGGCCCGCCGAAGGATTTCCACCTGGGAATCGGCAAGCCCGAGAACCCGGGCAATTTTCACCGAGAGATGGGTGACCCGCTCGGAATGGCCGGCTGTCCAGGCGGATTTAGCATCCACTGTACGGGCAAGGGCCTCCAGTGTCCCCAGATTCAATTTTTCAAGCTGGGCCACCAGCCTTGCGTTGGACAGGGCCACAGCCACCTGATCCGAAATCTGGCGGGCCTGGGTCAGATCGTCATCTGAAAGCCTTTTTTCGGATAAAAATCCAAGGGCGATGGTCCCTTTGAGCTCATGATTGATAAAAACCGGCAGAACCAATGCCGAATGCATCCCGTCCGTCACAGCGTCGGCTGTAAGACGGGGAAACTTTCCTGACAGGTCCAGAAGCATATGGGTTTGATGCTCATAGAGCGCCTGCTCATCTGTTGCTGCCATCTCAAAGAAAAATTCC
>JAWOEJ010000287.1:0-13337 GCA_046482845.1 Desulfobacteraceae bacterium
ATTCCGAATAACCAAAAAAGTTTAATGCAGGTAATAAAAACTTTAGATAATGGTTAATTTTGTAGTGGGTAGATACCCGTACACTTAACAATAAATCCGATGGCACTCACATTTTTCAAAACACCGCGCAACAAAAAGTATAACTATAAACCGGTGTATTATGATAAGAAGAAGGAGGAGCGGGAACATCAGCTGGGCACGTTTTCGCCCAAACACGGGGTTTTCGTTCAGACACTAATTAAAATTATAAAGTATCACCTTCTGATCCTTTAAATGTTGAATTTTTTTTAAAAGATCTGCAACTTTTTCACCTGAAACAGGGTGTGTAAAATCCGATGCTATATCACAGAGCGGCTTTAAAACAAAGCATCTTTTATCCATCCGGGGATGGGGGACAATTAGATCTGTATGGTTGAGGATTCTGTTTCCAAAAAAAATAATATCAAGGTCTAAAAGTCTCGGGCCGAACCGGACTGGTTTTTCAAACTGGCCGGCATGGTTTTCAAGCTGTTTTAACTGCTTCATCAGCACAAAGGGATCCAGACCGGTTTCAAGCTCCAGAGCGCCGTTGACAAACCAGTCCTGATCTGTAAAATCCACGGGCTGTGTATAGTAAAAATCAGATACTTTTGTGACAGATGTGGTTTCAAGGCTGTTTAACAGGTCAATGCCCGTTATGCAGTTGGCGTATCTATCCCCCATATTCGACCCTATTGAGATAAATACCCGGGAAAAATGTTTCATGTTTATTTAAACTCAAACTGAATGGTTTCAGAATAGCGGCTGAAAATATCTTTTCCCGCAAAAGACCTGATCCTGTAGTAATATCGATACCCCCTTTCCAGATCTTCTGAATATGTATGCGCATTCATATCAACTGAGGCCCTTTTTTTAAACTCAATTGGGCATCCAATGCATGCATCGCCTGAAATGTCCTTTTCAGCCCTGAAAATTTCAAAGCCCCTGTCTGTGTAAAGGTCCTTATTTTTACCGGTATGGCCCCATTCCAGGGTAACCCCACTGGTATCCAGATGAAAACTAAGATCTGATGGAGGGGACGGCATGTCACTGAGGGGCGGCTTTGGCATTGCTTTCCTGCCGCAGCCCATAGCAGAAAAAGCGATCAGAAGAAACGCAACCACCAGCAGGAAACATCTATTTTCCGCTGTTTTTTGATTCCATATCTTTTTCTGCCTTTTCAACGGCTTTTTTAACATTGTCATATCCTGTACTGCCATGGGTAATCCGTCTTGATATCATGCTTTCAATGGATAAAAATTCAAAAATATCCTGGTCAATAAGTGTAGAAAACTGCCTGAAATCATCCAGATCAAGCTCATGGAGTTCCTTTTCGCGGTTCAGGGCAAAGGCCACAGCTTTTCCAGACACAGAGTGGGCCTGTCTGAAGGGCATACCCTTTACCACCAGATAATCAGCCAGGTCGGTTGCGTTTAAAAACCCTTTTTGTGCTGCCGCATACATGGTTTCCCGGTTTACCTGAATACCCGGTATCATGCGGCAGTAGATATCCAGGCAGGACTTGAGCGTATTCACCGTATCAAACAGGGGTTCCTTGTCCTCCTGCATATCTCTGTTATAGGCAAGGGGAAGGGATTTCATCAGGGTTATGATGGCCATGAGGCTGCCCACGACCCGTGCGGTTTTTCCCCTTACCAGTTCCGCCACATCAGGATTTTTTTTCTGGGGCATGATGCTGGAACCTGTTGTAAAGGCATCTGAAATCATAATAAATGAAAATTCAGAAGATGACCAGAGAACCAGCTCCTCAGAAAACCGTGACAAATGGATCATGGCAATGGCGGCATGGGAAATGAATTCCATGGCAAAATCCCGGTCTGACACAGAATCCATACTGTTGTCGGAAATTCTGTGAAACCCCAGGAGCTGACCGGTGAGTTCCCGGTTCAAAGGGAAGGTGGTGCCGGCAAGCGCGGCACTGCCTAAAGGCATGACATCGGTGCGCTTTAATGAATCCTCAAACCGTTCATAATCCCTTTTAAACATCTCATAATAGGCCATGAGATGATGGGAAAACAATACGGGCTGGGCCCTTTGAAGATGGGTATATCCCGGCATGACCACATCCATGTTTTTTTTGGCGGTTTCAACCAGAATTTTCTGGAAGGAAAGCAGCAGCCCCATGATGGTTTCCGTTTCTGCCTTAAGATACATTCTTACATCAAGGGCAATCTGATCATTTCTGCTTCTTCCGGTATGAAGTTTTTTGGCTGTATCCCCGATCTGTTGGCCAAGGGCAGTTTCAATGTGCATATGGATGTCTTCCAGGGCATCTGTATATGCCATCTCGTTGTGCTCAATCCCCTGCTCGACCCTGCTCAACCCTTTTAACAGGACAGACGCCTCATCTTCTGTGATAATTTTTTCATGGGCCAGCATTTTTACATGGGCTGCAGACCCTTTTATATCATAGGCATAAAGGCTTTTATCCACATCAATGGATGAGGTAAATGTTTCAACTGTTTTGTCTGTACTCTGGGAGAACCGTCCCCCCCATGGTTTGTCTGACATAAAATTCCTTAATATTGATTCTGATAATTTCGGTTCTGCTGATTTGGGCTAACCCGCCTGGGTCAGCTTCTGTATTCTCAGTCTTAAGGCATTGAGCCGGATAAACCCTTCTGCATCCTTCTGGGTATACACATCATCATCTTCAAAGGTGGCAAAGGATTCATTGTAAATGCTGTTTTCCGATTCCCTGCCAATGACATAACACCCGCCTTTGTAGAGTTTCAGCCTCACCCGGCCGGACACATTTTTCTGGGTCTCGTCGATCATGGTCTGGAGCATCTTCATTTCAGGGGAAAACCAGAAGCCGTTGTAAATCAGCTCGGCATACTTGGGAATCAGAGAATCTCTGATATGGGCCACTTCACGGTCTAGGGTAATGGATTCCATATTCATATGGGCAAGTCTGAGCACTGTTCCCCCCGGGGTTTCATATACCCCCCTGGATTTCATTCCCACAAAACGGTTTTCCACCAGATCAATCCGGCCGACGCCGTTTCGTCCGGCAATGGTGTTGAGCGCCTTGAGCAACTCAGCCGGAGACATGTTTTTGCCGTTCACTGCCACAGGATCACCCTGCTTAAATCCAATATCAACAAATTCCGGGTCATCCGGTGCATTTTCAGGTTTTACCGACATGGTATACATATCATCTGTGGCAGGCGCCCAGGGATCTTCAAGCACCCCGCCCTCATAACTGATATGAAGCATGTTCCTGTCTGTGCTGTAGGGCTTGTCCGGTGTCTGGGGCACAGTAATGCCGTGCTCCCGGGCAAAAGCCATGAGTCTGGTTCGGGAATGAAGATCCCACTCCCGCCAGGGGGCAATAATTTTTATTCCGGGATCAATGGCCAGATAGCCAAGTTCAAACCTGACCTGGTCATTTCCCTTGCCTGTAGCGCCGTGGCTTACCGCATCCGCCCCTTCCACATGGGCAATTTCAATCTGCCGTTTTGCTATCAAGGGTCTGGCAATGGATGTGCCAAGCAGGTACTGGCCTTCATAAATGGCATTGGCTCTAAAGGCGGGAAATACATAATTCTTTACAAAATCCTCCCGCAGATCCTCCACATAGGCTTTTACCGCACCTGTAGCCAGGGCTTTGTCTTCAAGACCGTCAAGTTCCTCTTCCTGGCCGAGATCCGCTGAAAAGGTAACAACCTCGCATTTATAGGTTTCTATCAGCCATTTGAGAATCACAGAGGTGTCCAGCCCGCCTGAGTAAGCCAGCACCACTTTTTTTATATCTGTCACTTATATTTTCTCCTTATTATTTTTTATATGAAACAGCCGATTAAGAGCTCCCAGCGGTTGCCTGTCAGGAACATTGAGAACCAAAGGAGATCAAGGTTTCCAGGATCGCCTTGTGCATATGCCGCTTGTTTTCCGCCTGATCCCAGAAAACAGCGTCCGGCGCCTCAAGAATCTCATCGGTTATTTCCTCTCCCCTGTGGGCGGGAAGGCAGTGCATCACCATGACATCTTCTGCTGCCCGTGACACCAGTTCTCTGTTCACCTGAAATTTCCTGAATATTTCAATCCTTTTCTGCTGTTCATCTTCCTGGCCCATACTGGCCCACACATCAGTATATATAACATCGGCATCTTCCACAGCTGCAAACGGATCATCCGTAAAAACAATATTGTTTCCACCTCTTTTCAATGCTTTTTCCCTGATCTCCCCTTTAATGGAATATGCTTCAGGACAGGCCAATACCAGATCAAACCCCAGCACAGCCGAGGCATTTATCCATGAACTGGCCACATTGTTGCCGTCTCCCACCCATACAAATTTCAAGCCTTCATAACCGCCCTTTTTCTCAATCACAGTCATGATATCGCTTAATATCTGGCAGGGATGCAGAGAATCGGTCAATGCATTTATCACCGGTATGGTGGAGGCTGCTGCAAATTCTTCAACCAGGCTGTGATCAAAGGTTCTCATGGCAAGGGCATCAACGTAACGGGACAACACCCGCGCTGTATCCTTTGCCGGTTCATTTCTGGAAATCTGTGTATCCTGGGTGCTCATGAAAACCGGGGTGCCGCCCAGCTGAATCATGGCTGTTTCAAAAGCCACGCGGGTCCTGGTGGATTTTTTATCAAAAATAAGCCCAAGGCTTTTTCCGGTAAGGGATTTTTCATAAATTCCCTGATTAAATCTTTTTTTAAGCTGCATTGCCCTTTCAAAAAGAAGGGTGAAATCTTTCTTTTCAAGGTCCAGAAGGGAAAGCAAATCTTTTTTCAATCGTTTTCTCCATATTTTTATAATCATTAAACTCGATCATCAAGTTTTTTGACTAGCACCGCCCCCAGCGGTTGCCTGTCAGGAACATTGAGAACCAACCGAGTTAAAGCAGCGTATCAAGGGCACTGACAACGCCGTCTATTTCCTGTTTTGTAATCACAAGGGGCGGGGCGAATCTGATAATTGTATCCTGAATCAGATTGATAATAAAGCCTTTTTCCATGCACAATTTGACAATATCAGGGCGTTTCTCTCCAAGGGTCATGCCGATAAGCAGTCCTTCTCCCCGGACTTCTCTGATAATGGAATGTTTTTCTTTTAATTGATTCAACTGATCCCTGAAATATTTTCCCTTTTCTTTGACACGATCAAGGAATTCAGGTTCAGAAATAATCTTGAGCACTTCCAGGGCAGCACTTGTCACAAGGGGGGTACCGCCAAAGGTGGTGCCGTGGCTTCCCGGTTCAAACCCCTCTGAAATATTTTCACAGGCCAGCATCGCACCAATGGGCAGACCGTTTCCCAGGGCCTTGGCAAGGGTCATGATATCCGGATAAACATCGTACAATTCATGGCAGAAAAGCGTGCCGCACCGTCCCATTCCCGTCTGAACCTCGTCAAAAATCAGAAGGGATCCATTGTCTGTGCAGAGTTTTCTGACCTGTTTAAGATAATCCGGATCAGCCGGGATCACCCCGCCCTCCCCCTGAACCGGTTCCAGCATAACGGCACACACAGAATCATCCATGTGTTTCTCTAATGTGTCAATATCATTAAAGGGAAGATGAATAAACTTGTCCACCAGGGGTGAAAACCCGCTTTGAATTTTTTCCTGGCCTGTGGCGGAAAGGGTGGCCATGGTCCTGCCGTGAAAGGATTGGTTCATGGTAATGATTTTAAACCGGTCAGGCTCTCCCTTTTTCTTAAAATACCGCCTGGCAAGCTTAATGGCCGCTTCATTGGCCTCTGCCCCTGAATTGGCAAAAAAGACCCGGTCGGCAAAGCTTTTTTTCACAAGCAGTTCCGCCAGATCAGCCTGGGGCTCAGTATAGTACAGGTTTGATACATGCACCAGCTTTTCAGCCTGGTCTGCCAGCGCTTTGGCAACAGCCGGATGGGAATGGCCAAGGCTTGCCACGGCAATGCCTGCCAGAAAATCCGTATAGGTATTTCCCTGGTCATCCCAGAGGGTTGCGCCCTGCCCTTTTACAAATACAACCGGCAGTCTGGCATAGGTGTTGAAGATGTATTTATCGGTTTTTTCCATGGTATTCATGGGGTCCCTCGCAATTTAAAATATAATATTTTTATTTTTAACCACAGAAAACACAGAAAACACAGAAAACACAGAATTTTTATTCGTTTTCTTTTCTGAGTATTCTGGGGTTTGAATTCCTTATACTCGGTTATCAACTTTTTATGGAAGGACCGATTAAGAGCCCCCAGCGGTTGCCTGTCAGGAACATTGAGAACCAAAGGAGATCAGACTTTTTTCCTGCCAGGCGTTAAGAAAATCAAGCTGTTTGAGGACCAGTGGCCGCAGTTCTTGATTTTTAGCCTGGCTGGGAAAAAGTCCTCCGTCGGTCGCTGTTCCTGACAGGCCAACCGCTGAGGGCGGCGCTATTCAAGAAACTTGATGATCGAGTTAAAAGAAAACAGCTGTTATTCTACAGCGGTGATCTGCATCTGCCCCAAATAGAGGTTAAAATTCAAAGGAGCGGGGACCTGTTTTTTTGTTTTCCTTATAAAACCACTGGTTTTTATCTTAACCGGGATATCGATCAGACGGGTTATATTTTCCTTTGAGAGTTCAAAATAGCCTGCAGCAACTGCCAGGTATTTAGCCTCTTCAGCCCTGTCAAGCGTGATGTCCATGGTTTCACCCGGATAAACCGTAATCTGCTTTACTACGGCAACGCTTGCATCAAACATCAAGCAGTCAAGAAGTTCATAAAGTCCGCTTAAATTACTGGACAATTGATTAAAGCCGTTGGGGTTTTTTAATTGATAAACGCAGAGATGCAGGGGATGGGATTCTCTTTCATACAGATTAAGGTTGTGGTCAGCCTCAATATGAATCGTTACAGCCTCTTTTTCATATGTCCATTCCGGAGGCGGAAGTAATTTTGCCGAGCATGATAAGAGAAAGCATGACAAGAAAATAAAAGATAAGATTGTTTTAAATTTCAGCGATTTTATCTCCCTGTTCTTTAAAGGGGTTATCAAATCAGATATAATGTTCCGGGTATTGTTTTTTTTCAAATTCTCCTCCTTCAGGGGGGCTCAAAAAATAATCCACGCATCTTGCTTGTCTTTTTGCCCGTCTCCTGTGTTGCGCCAATGGGACATATTTCAATATGCCCCCATTACCGCGCCTTGAAGACGAACAAAAATCCTGCGCAATATACGTATATTATTTTCCTCCAGACCCCTTAGTTAAAAGATATCTTTTGACACTGTTTTTCAAATTCCCTTAAATAAGATTCAGTAAATCTGCCGGATTCAAACCATTTTTTGAACTTGTTAAATTTAATTTCATATGCACTGTAACACTTTGCACGCCTTAAAGGGTTCAATTTTGTCACGCCTGCTTCTTTTTCCAGCCTGGCAGGGGAAAGCTCCATAAGAATTTCTCTGGTTTTTTCATGGGCTGCATCGTTTGATGCTTCCCGGACAGCGAGAAAGGCTTTACTGATCTGCCCGATATAGGTTTCAAGAGGGATGTGGTGTTCGTTTTCGTGCATATGATAGCCGATAACCTGCCTTATAGTTGCATCTTTATCCTGGCTGCTGCAGAGGGTTGAGTTTATAATGCTGATCAAATTATTTAAAGCATCAAATAAAGTGTTCAAGGATTCTGCAAGTTTTTCCAGTTGTTTTTCAGGAGAAATAAGGTCTGATTCAAAACTTCGGCCTAAAATCAATGAAAAGACTTTATTGAAAGCAGCATGATTGCCTGGAAATTGAACAGAAGCATCTTCAGCCCTGGTGTCGCTGAATTTTTCAAGCAGATCATCCAGTATATCAGTTTGCTTTTCTGGGGAAAAATCCTTTAAAGCATGATCAAGAAATTTTTCAATTGAATACGCTGCCTTTTCCGGATCAGCCTGATAATATTCAGATAATTGATCAGCCAGTCTGTTCACCATGTTAGAGGTATTCATTTTGAAACCCCTTTGTCTTTGTTTTCGTAATTTTGCGGTGGGATAATCCGTGTTTCTTCTGTATCAGAGCCAGGAGAGGTCTGATCAATCTTATTTTTACCCGGAGAGAGTATAACTGTCTTTTCAATATCAGGATTGCTGTTCGCCGTCTTTCCATGAAAATTATCAGATAAAGATTCTCCTGTCACAGGTGATGTATTGGATGGTGATTTCTGTTTAAGGGCACTTTGATTCATCTGAGTTGTTTCTGAGAGGCTGTCTGGGGTGATAATCACGGTTTTTTCAAAATCAGGCCCCAAAATTTGTTCTTCTGATGATTGTGCCGGCTTTTCTGACATCTGGTCTTTCTCTATTTCCAGGTAATTATCAGAATCGTTGCTTTTTTTTACATGAGATACAGATTTGTCTTCAAACATTCTATTGATTTCTTCTTCAGGAGTCGACATGGAAACCGTTTCGATTATATCATGATCAAAATCAGAACTGTCTTGGCGCCACGCTTTTTTTATTCTGGTCAGAATACCATGGATTTCCGGTGCAAAAGGTCTTGCCTGGTTCTCCTGCCTGGGCGAGGAGGGTTTGGGTTCTGATGACTCGGGGAGTGCTTCACCATAATGCGCACTGAACATTCTCTGCTTCAGGGTCTCCATCGTGCAGTCAATTTCACTGATTATTTTTTCAATAATACTGTGATGTTCTGACTGATTTTTATTTTGGAAAAGAAAAAATGCAGATTCAATTGTTTTATTCCACAGGTCAAGATGATCGGCAGGCACCTTAAACCCGGGATCATTCCAGAAAACCTGACTGGGCTGAAAAACCGGGTTTTCGTTGATCAAAGAGAAAAAAGAAGGGTCATTGATGTTTGAATTTTTTAATGTCTTCAAAACACTGCGGGTGTTGGATAAAATTTCTGAGGATCGCTGATTTTTATTTGATAGAAGAACGTACAGCCATAATACGCCAAATGAATTTGCAAATAAACTGCCTTGAAAAAGATCATCAAAAATATCAATTTTTTCAGGAATATCCAGAATTCCGACGCTGAAATTCCATAAATATGGAAAAACAGTTCTGTTATCAGATAGTTTAATCCAGATTTTTTTAAACGACAGCTGACATTTATCTCCCCCGCACGGTGTTGATATTATATAAAAAGCTCTTGCTGTTTCCCTTAATAAAGAGAGCTTGAGATATAAAACCTCAAGAAAAAAACGGAAATTGTCATGGAAAAAAAATCTTTTTTTTAACTCATAGGGGTCAAGTTTTTTAATAATGTCAACATTTAGGTTAAGATCTGTTAATAACTTCATTTCTTTTTTTTCTGCCCCTGACAATAAGGGTAGAAAGATTTCAAGGGGCATATCAAAATTTTTAACACACAGCATATGAAACGGATAAAATGAAAAAAAGGAAATTCTGTGACAGGCTTTATCTCCAGTCATATAGCAGTCCATGCGATCCCGGCAGTCATGGCAGGGAAAGAAAGTATCCGGATTTACCGGTATGCTTTTATAATCATTAATCAGATCAAATCGGTCTTTAACATATCCCGGTTCCCGGGGTTTTTTTTCATAACAATAAAACGCTGCCTTATCTGTTTTTCTGATGCATGAAGGACAGTATAAATAACGGGTAAGGGAATTGCTGTAGGAGGGCAGGGCATTTTTTTTAAGCAGATCATCATCCTGGCACAATTGCAGATCTGAGGCGCATAAAGGGCAGAGTGGGTGGAAGAACCTGCCGGTTTTTTGACAATAAAAAAGGGCTTTGAACATCTGATAATTATTTTTATTGTCTTTTAGATCGGCAAAGTAAACAACAGAGTTGTTTTCACAGGTACGGAAAGACTGTTGCCATTGTCTGTCAATTACACTGTTTGTAACCGGATTGATATCGCTGTATTCAAAGCGATAGTTATCCCTTTGAACAAGCAGCTGTACCTTTTTAATCAGGGTATCTTTGTCATACCTTATTGTTCCCTTTATCACCCGTGCCAGTTGTCCGGAGTCATCTGCGATCTGAAAGGGAAAAATCGGTTTGGATTTTTCTAACCGGATTCTGTTCAGGGGTAAATCCATATAAAATCGATTTTTCTCATATCCCAGTATCTGGATCAGAGAATGTTTTTTCATCAGATTATTCTCCTTAACATTTACTCTTAATAACGATAACCAGAAAAATAAGAGAATAAATCAAAACCGCTTGCTTTACACTGATTCTGCAACACATGTACACAATTGTTAGATGAGAAAGACTGACTGAAATCGCAGGAGTTATCCTGAGTTATTTCAATAGAATTACCATGATTTTTTTTTTTTGTATAGGAAAAAAATATAAAATGTGTTTATCAAAAATGGAAGAAAAGTTTATCTGAATTACCGATATTTTTCGATACATTGAAAATTAATATTGACATTTAAAATCTTATTGTTTAGCGTAAAAATATACGATTAAATTTATTGATTTTACTAATTTTTTTTAAAAAAAATGAGGTTTTAATGAAAATTGATGATATAAACATTTCTATCATCAAGGAGCTTAAACAGGGTAAAAAATCCTTTCAAATCATTGCTGATAAACTGGATATAACTGAAAACACGGTAAGATCAAGGGTTAACAGACTTACTGAAGAGGGTGTCCTGGATATCTGCGGCCTGGTTGATCCGTCAGCCCTGCCTGGGCACCGGCTTGTGGTGATTGGCATCAACCTGTCTGACATGAACTTAGTGGAAAAAGGTGAGGAAATTTCAAAACTCAAGGGAGTGGTTTCCACCTGTGTGGTAACAGGGCGGTATGATCTGATTGTCCAGGTTCTGTTTAAAGAAGGGTTCGGCCTGCTGGAGTTCTACACGGATGAGATCGCAAAGGTGGACGGGATAAACAATGTCGAAACTTTTGTTGTTTATAAGTCCTATAATCTCATGGTTCCCTATGTGTTATAGATTGATGCCTATAAAATATGGTTCTTACCCAATGGTGAAAAAAAGCAGGAGGGATAATTATGGATAAAAAAATTAAAACCACCCCGCTGAATCCCTGGCACCGGAAACATGGAGCCAATATGGCGGAATTCGGCGGATTTGATATGCCGTTGTGGTATGACACCGGTGTTAAAAAAGAGCATATTTCTGTTATTGCATCTGCTGGACTATTTGATACCAGCCATATGGCCTGTGTTACAGTGACACAAAATGATGCCCTGAGACTCCTCCAGTCCTGCCATACCCGGGACCTTTCCAGTTTAAAGGACGGAAAATGCGCATATGGCGCCATCCTCAATGAAAAAGGGCATGTCATTGATGATGCCATTGTTTACCGGTTCAGCCGGACAGAGTATATGGTTTGTGTTAATGCGGGAATGGGAGGCACAGTGGCCGGGCATCTTGAAAAAAATAAAAAAGGCATGGCCGTTGAGATTTGTGATCTTTCAAATCAGGTGGGGAAAATAGATCTCCAGGGAAAGAACTCTGCTGTGATTCTGGCAAAACTGATCAAGGATCCTGAAGCTGTCTTTAAAGATATGGTCTATTTCTCATTTAAAGGTCATTTTGATGCCTCCCATGCTTGTGCTTCCCAGGTAAAATTGAAGGACAACTCACCGGTTCTGGTGTCACGTTCCGGTTATACCGGGGAATTCGGGTTTGAGCTGTTTGTTCTGCCGGATCAGGTTTTAAGTCTATGGAACAGTCTGCTTGATGCCGGAAGAGAGAATCAGCTTATCCCATGCGGCCTCGGGGCCAGGGACTCCCTCAGGGCAGGCGCCCTTCTTCCCCTGTCCCATCAGGACATCGGGCAGTGGCCCTTTATAAATCATCCCTGGGAGTTTGCCCTTCCGTTTAATTTGGACAAAACCGGGTTTACAAAGGAGTTTATAGGTAAGGACGTCCTTGTAAAAGCAATGCAGTCTTCCCATGGAGACTATACCTATCCCTTTGCTGGTGAAAATTTGAGAAAAATTACAGCAGGGCCAGCTTCCCAGGTGATTGATAAAAACGGTGAGGCGATCGGCAGGGTGTTAACCTGTACTACAGATATGGCCATCGGGTGGCACAAGGGTCGAATCCTCAGCATTGCCTCACCTGATTTACCTGAAAATTTTACAGCCCGGGGCATCAGCTGCGGGTTTGTTCTGGTGAATCAGCCGCTTCAGTCCGGCGATCAATTGACTTTAAAAGAAAAAAAACGCACCATCAATGTTACTATTGTGGATGATATCAGGCCGGACAGAACGGCCAGACAAAAGATAACCCGGTTTTTTGAATTTTGCAGATCTTGATGATATCTGACCGGACAGACCAGCAGGGCAGAAGACAGGTAATTTCTTCAAGTTTCGCAGATCTTTATGATCTGCTCCTGAGATAAAGGGGTGTCAATTTAACCATCAGTATCAAAAGGAGGGCGTAATGAAAGAGATAAGTGATCTGAATCTTCCGGAAGATCTGAAGTACTCAGATGATCATGAATGGGCCAGGGCAGACGGTGAGACAGTGACCATAGGTATCAGTGATTATGCACAGGATCAGCTGGGAGAAATTGTTTTTGTTGAAGTGCCTGAGATGGGGGATACCTTTGAAAAGGATGAAGAATTCGGCACTGTGGAATCCGTAAAAGCGGTTTCAGAAATGCTGATACCTGTGTCAGGAGAGGTGATTGAAATCAACAAAACCCTTGAAGATGCACCGGAAAAGGTAAACAACGCGCCGTACACAGAGGGATGGATCATAAAGGTAAAGGCTTTGGATCTGTCTGAACTGGATTCACTGATGGATAAGACAGCATATATTAAGATGCTGAAAGGATGATCTGCCATGCGTTATCTTCCCCATACAGAACAGGATATCCAGGAGATGCTTGCAAAGATAAAATATACATCTCTGGAAGATCTGTTCTGCACAATACCTGAAAAATGTCGAAATAAGGCGCCGCTTGATCTGCCCCATGCCCTGACGGAATGGGCGCTGGATACCCACATGGCCGATCTTGCCGCTTTAAATGCCGCCTTTCCAACCTATAAAATTTTTATTGGGGCGGGGAGTTATCCCCACCATATTCCAGCCTTTATTCCAAGTCTTGTGTCCCGGTCTGAATTTGCCACCGCCTACACGCCCTATCAGCCGGAAATCAGCCAGGGAACCCTCCAGGGAATATATGAGTTCCAGACCATGATAACCGGGCTTCTTGGCACGGAAGTGGCCACTGCTTCCCACTATGACTGCGGCACTGCCCTTGCTGAAGCCCTGTTGATTGCCCTTAAAAAAAACAGGCATGGCAGACGAATCGCTCTGTCAAACCTGATCCATCCCCATCACAGACAGATTGTCAAAACCTATCTGGCCCCGTCCGGATGTGATATTGTTGAACTGCCCATTGCCCAT
>JAWOEJ010000310.1:0-5845 GCA_046482845.1 Desulfobacteraceae bacterium
CTGTGGGCCAGGTCAGAGTTCAAAGGTTTAGCCATTGCCTCCTTTGGGGGGCAAGGTAAATTTATCCCCAAATCACCAAAGATCAAGACTCTGCAGGACATTATCTCTCCTGACAGTGATACTCGATTATCAAATTTTTATGGAAGGATTGATTAAGAGTCCCCAGATGGGGCCTGGTTTTAACTTTGCCCAGTATGCCTGTAAATTTTGATGGATCAATTTCAACACGTTGATATTTTAGCAGGTTTCATCTGTCATTTTGTAAAATGACTAATAGTGGGCGAAGTTAAAAACAAGCCCGTTCTTTTTTATCTTTAATACGTCACATTGGTACTATTTATATAACTTCAAAATTGATGCTTTTCAGGATTTAACTACTCAGGATGTGCTTAGCAAGGCGCTTGCCAAGAGCAATTATTGTGTTGGTGGGCGGTAGACCCCATGCCTCCGGGATAACAGAGCAGTCACATACATAGAGGTTGTCGTACTCAGTTTTCAGGTTCGAATCGACAATATCACCAACCTTAGCCGTTCCACCAGGATGAGCTGCCAGGTATCCAGTTTTAAATATATCTTTTGCTCCTGCATTTTTTAATATTTCTTTAGCCCGTTCATAACCTCTTTTTAATTTCTGCTTCTCAGGTTTACCCAGGATCTTTTTCAGGCCTTCTTTTGGGGTTATACTTCCACCTAATTCGTCCTTGGCTTTAACCATAATCTGAAGTGTTCTTCGAAGTGAAAATATTTTATCCGGCCTAAAGACACCAAGAGAAAACATTGCAGATGTAGCAAAGGGATGAGACATGTCTGTCATCATGTAACCTTCGTCCTCAATATGAACCCCGCATGACATTGGAATTTCACTCGCAGAGACATCAATGTCATCCAGTATGCCCCGAACTCCGATTAGCGGATCGAAAAAGAAATCATGGCCTGCTCTCTCAATACCGCTGGCTCTTAGGATGATGGGAGAACCGATACCCCCGGCAGATATGATGATTGTTGGTGCAAAGACCTTTGAAAATTTACCTTTCTTTTTGTATTCAACCCCAATAGCGTTTTTCCCATCAAAAATAACTTTTTTGACTCTGGCCTTATCAACCAATTCAGCACCATGATCCATGGCCTGCTCAATATACATCCTGGCGTTCCATTTCACATCGTATGGATCTCCATAATGACCGAATGGCATCCCTGGCTTCCAACGGTCCTGATACATAAACTTATCCAATTTTTGCCAGTTATAACCAAGTTCCTGGGCACTTTGCATGATTCGTCTCGACATGGGGCCGATCATTTCATCTTTGAGAGGGGCAACAGGTAGCTCATTTCGTATCTCTTCGGCCTCTTCCGTAAGGTCGATATCATAACGCCTAAACATTTCAAACGGGATAGGAAAACTAGCGGCATAATAAAAAACAGAACTTCCTCCAGTGCTGATACCCCTTACCATTCCCAACAACTGCCTGTTAATAAGCATGCTTCTACCCGGAAAAAGCAGTGTCTTGGCTCCATACCAGAAACTTCCGGTCAAAATATTGTTATCACCTCGTTCCAAAATAAGGACTTTCTTATTTTTCAAGGACAGCTCTTTTGCAACTGTAGCTCCTCCGGGACCCGAACCGACAATAATACAGTCTATGTCTTTATCTGATTGCATGCTAAATTACCTTTGTCTTTTTTTTGATGATGTCGCAGTATTATGTCGCAGTATTTTCAGATTCGTTTTTTGAAAACAAATAAGAAAATGGAATTGCAAACAGGTTTCCCACTATATTAGATGCCATTAGTAAAGACATTTCAATGTTCAAGTTTTGAGGAAATATAGTTTATTCCGCAAGGATCTGTCAAAATCAATTTTATTGGAGATTAAGTTGAATGCATGGTTGCCCCTAAAGCTCAACTATACTTGCATTATTCATAATTTTCAGGACACTCGATATTTAAATTGGTATTCTTAACCCTGCAGACAACCCATATAAGAGAACAACTCTTTATTTCCCTTACCTGTCAGTCGCGTCATTGAAAAGCCTTAAACCTGAACGTGCCAATGCGCTGTCATGCTTTTAACACCTTTTTTGAAGCTCTTATGATTGATAAATCGCTATCACTTGGTGTTTACCTTGTCAATAAAAAAGGTTCGTTGTTTTCCGTAATCATGATATTTCAAAGGTCATCCTTTTTGAAGATAATTCGACCTTTAACTCGATCATCAAGTTTTTTGAATACCGCCGCCCCCAGCAGTTGCCTGTCAGGAACAGCGACCGACGGAGGACTCGTTCCCTGCCAGGCTAAAAATCGGCGACCTGAGGCCACTGGTCCTCAAGCAGCTTGATTGTCGCAACGCCTGGCAGGGAAGAAGTCTGATCTCCTTTGGTTCTCAATGTTCCTGACAGGCAACCGCTGGGGGCTCTTAATCGGTCCTTCCATAAAAACTTGATAACCGAGTTTAAGAAATATAAACGCCTTACTTTACCCACACAAAAAGGAAAAGAGCCACCCTGTTTTTATAAGCTGTGCGGACGATTAATACGAAGTAATTGCCCTTCAAGTTCACCTTTAAAGGCCTCAAGTGCCTGATGAATGCGATGGGCCTGCTCAACAAAGCGGGGATCAAAGGAGCAGACCACAATCCCGGCGTGATTGGATGATGCTTTATGTAGAGCAATGAAGTGTTTGCGATTAATGGTGACAAGCATGCGTTGACCGCGAATGGCATCCGCTAAAACCACTTCATCTGGAATTGCTTTCCCCCCATATCCGGCTTCCTGAAGAGTGAGGACATCATGGCCTAAGCGCCGAAGTTCCTCAACCACAGGAAACGGGAAATTTTCGTCAGCATACAGACGAGCCATGCCTACGCCTCCTCATTGTCAGCTATTTGGCGAGTGATTTCATCACGATGCGCCCCATAATAGGCCCAGGCATCTGCCAAGTCCTCAGCTCGCAAGGTGGGATAACACCTCAAGAGTTCAGCATCCTGGGTTCCCAACAATCTGGCCTGCACAAGCGCCCAAACAGGAATTCTCGTCCGGACAATACACGGAACACCTCCACAAACATCAGGTTGATTCTCTATACCAGGAAAAGCATTCCCGATATCTTTGACGATCCATTGGAGAATCCGAGCCTTTTCCGCGGGACTCATGGTCGTCAGTAATCGTTCTGCTTCTTGTAAAGTGGTCATGATCATTTCCTCACTTCTCGTTTGATTAAATACTTGAAATTTGTTCATCATATACATTGCAACATGAAGTTTGGTCAATGTCAATATTATAGTGTATTCACCGAATATGAAGCATACATTCAAATGCGATGGCTAACGTATAGATAACCTGCAATTAAATGCTAAGGGCTCACTCAAAAATAACTTAACATTTTGGGCGCCGATTCATCCTGTCCTGCTGTGTTGTGAAAATTCGGCGTATTCCCGATATGCCTGCATTTTCACGCCTTGCAGAACAGGCGACTCAACTCCCAAAATTGACAATTTATTTTTGAGTGAACCCTTAACTGCCGCCGGTTGAGACAATATGGGTGGCAGATCTTCTAAAACTGAATTTCGTACCCGATCTTGAAAAACCGGGGCATTCCGTAGTAAGCATAGTTATCGGTTTCCTTGTTGCCGTGGACCTCAATTTTCTCATCAAACACATTGTCCACGGTAAAGGTCAGCCACCCTTTGGGCAGGCGGTATTTACCCGTGATGTCCACTGTGGAGATGGACTCGACCTCTTCCGGCCTGCTGCTTACAAAATTGGTATGCACACCAAATTCAAACGCCTTTGTTTCATAGACCGCCCCAAAGGCAGAACTGAATTTCGGCCCGGTCTGATACTCTGTTCCGTCAGGCTCTTCTGCAGTGGGATCACACCATGTGCCCGAGGAGTAAAAAGAAATATGCCTGGAAAAGTTATCTGCCTGATAAAAGGGAAACAGCTCAATATCCCAGTCCATACCTGCACTTTCATAGTTTCCTGCATTAAAATAAACATAGGGATATTTTCCGTCTGGCTTATAGGTTTCAATTTTATCCTCGTAATCCATATAAAATCCGCTGATCCGGATTTTAGTCCATAACCTGGTAAATTTTACGCCGGCATCATAGGTCCAGCCCTGTTCCGGAGAAAGATCCGGTGTTCCTTTTAACAGCCATGAATCGTAATACAGATTATTAAATGTGGGCACTCTGAATGCTTTGGCGGCATTGGCAAAAAAGTGAAGCGATGGTGTTATTCTGTAATTAAGCCCGAAGCTCGGGGTGAATCTGTCATGGTCTTCCCCTTCTGAATCCGCATTAATGAACTGCTCCCGCATGCCGACGTTAAGTTTGAGCCGGTTGAAAAATTCCCTTGTGATGACAACAAAGACGGCATAATCGTTGCGGTAGTGGTATCCGTACTTTGTTTCAAAATCCGCAGCCCGGTGAATATATTCAAGTCCGGTTTTAAATTCAGTATCGTAAACGTTAAATCTGTAGTCAGAGGAGACCCCGGTATTGAAATGTCTGATTTCATCAATGGCATCCAGAATTTTGTCAGGCTCAAATTCATACTCTTTGCTTTCTTCATCGCCGTATTTAAAAAAGGTTTTAATCTGCATGTTTTTTGTCTGATACCGGAGATCAGTAAACAATTCATACTGTTCCTGTTCGTCGGATTCCAAAATTTGACGGGTGGCGGCATCATATTCTTCATATCCTGACTCTGTATAACTGCCAAGGATATCAAAATAGAAATTATCTGCAAAATTAGTGTTGAGATTGACGGCATACCGGTTGAGTTCCCGGCTGTTGTTGTATTCGCCGTCCTTATAGTCCACCTGAATTTTTTTCATGGGATCCAGGTGCTGATAATTGACTCCCAGATTCAGTTTTGGTCCATAATACTGCAGATTGTGATTGTGGTATCTGTAATCCCCGAATTCAACAGACGCTGTTACCTGTTGCTGATCTGGATTTTTTCTGGTAATGATGTTGATGACACCGCTCATGGCATCTGCCCCGTATTGCGTAGAGGATGCGCCTTTGATCACCTCAATGCGTTCAATGTTTTCAATGGGCAGATTATAAAGTTCATAATCCTGGTTACCGGTATTCTGGATGGGCATGCCATTGATCAGAATAAGTTCGCCGTCTTCTACCCCCCGGATGGACAGCTTGCTCCCCATGCCGGCTTTTATCCCCAGCGGCGCATACGCTTCATATGAGAACCCGCCGACTCTGCGCAGGGCATCAAGCACATTGTTGGCACCGGTCCGTTTTAATTCCCGGTTTGAAAAGGACTGGACAAACTGGGCACTTTCCTTTTCAGGCATGGGAAACCGCTCAGATGTGACCACAATATCGTCCATTGCAGCAGGGGTTAAATCAGATTCAGTTTGAGCAGCACTCTGCGCGCTGCCCCATAAACCTAAAATACAACAAACAGATAAAATTTTTTTCAGCATTTTTCCTCCCTTTTCCGGTTCTTTTGCCAAAAACAAAAAAATCCCGGAACAATCATTCAATGATTGGATCCGGGATTTCCCTTTTTTATCCACAGACTGTCCAAAGCCCGACTTCGTCCTCGAAATCGCACTTTATTTGTTCAGGCAGGTCTTCTGACTTTCGGATCAACCTTGCAACCGCGCCTTCCCGGCCTTGACGGCCAGTGGCATTGTGCGGTCTTTGTCCCCGATTACAGCGGCGGGCCCGTCCCCGATTCCCACGGGGTTCCCTTTTAAGCTCAATTAAGGCATCAAGTTAAAATAAGTTGTGCATATTGTGCCGAATTTTTATTTGTTTTCAAGGCGGGACAAGGTGCGCATAACGAGCTATGTAAGCCTTGTCCCAACGAAGAAAACA
>JAWOEJ010000100.1:0-4806 GCA_046482845.1 Desulfobacteraceae bacterium
CTGCGGTTTCCCCTTCGCTTGCTTTACGCTCCATATCGTCGCGGGTCTTTGGTTCAACGGGTCGTGGCGGCTCTTTGCCATTGTGCCGGAATATGTCATCAATGAAATCCTGGCTCACCTTGGTCAATTCGGAAGCGGAACCGGCGTCGATCAGTTCAACAGTTTTACCGGTGCTTGGAGCCAGCACAGTAATAGACCGGCCATCCGTTTTACTGCGGCCCGTTCGGATGTCGATTTTTTCGGGTTCCGTTTCGGTGCGGAAACTTGCCATGTGTGCATAGGTGCCGGGCGCCCTGCGGAAATAATGATGAAAGCCCTTGCTTGTTTTTATGACCAATGCCGGGTGGATATCGTGTTCTTTTTCGATCCTGAACAACGCCTCTTGTGCTTCCGCGCTGTCGGCATCGAGGATGAATAATTCATCATTTATTATAGCGCCCAACTCGTGCTTAGGATGTTTCTTCCAATGAGCGATTATGCTGGCAGGGCATAAGTTATCAATCCACGACTGCCACTTGACTGCGGTCTGTTTTGTTTTTGGATTGATAGGAACAACTTGGAGACCGAATTTATACCACCACAGGGCTGCGTCCGCGCAGTTGCCGGGCGGTTCTTCGTAAAGATCTAAATTAACTTGACTTTCGCCGGAGCTTTCATTATAAAATAGGATAGCTTCATTATTCGCTCGCCCGGTTTTGGCTGCCGCCCCGCTGCCGTTGCCGGGTGTTTTGTTTGGTCGCATAGCCCGGCCCTCCCTTACATTCGAGTTCGCTTTTCAAGCCACGCCGCAAGCGGTTGCTTTCTCATCGCCGGAAACTTGCCCACCCGAAAAAGGTTTTCCCGCAAAAAAGCATCCGCTTGGTGCCCGGTGCATAGGTTGCGAAAATACCCTCTTGAATATGGAAACCCCTCAAGCTGGTTGATATCTTTGAGTAAGATGATTTCCGGCCAAGACCTGGATACTTCTTCCCATGCGCGTTTGTTTTGAGTCATGTCATTTCCTCCCGTTAAGTGATAGAAAGTTGATACCCTCTATACTCAAGGGTCAAATTGACCAGTTTTTTGACCGGAGATGTTTTTCGACCAAGCGGAAAAGCGGAAATGCTTGCTATGAGTGACTTTTATTGAATACAAAATAAAAAAAACGGCCTGGTCAATTTGACCGGGCCGATTACATGCTGCATTTTTTTTAAATTGTTGGAGTGGATGTAGCTTTCAATCTGGTGAGCTTGCTATTTAAGTCTCCCAAAAACTCGAATGTTGATTATCAGGAAGGATAGGGAGGCATGATATCAACACCGGCGCTTATTAACCCCATCTATACATGGTTGCGGTTACCACATCTTCCCTGAGTTTTCATAACCACAAAATTCCTGAGCTATTTCCTCCTCGTCTGAAAAGGTTTCCATATGTTCAGGGTCGGCCTTGGTTATAATCAATTCGGATTGATATTTTTCTTCAGTATATGTATTATGGAATTCATGGAGCTCGGGTTTATGATAGACAATGGGCTTCCCTTTCACGTCAGGAAAAATACCTCGAAGGCGCCTATTCAACATGTATATTTTATCTTTCAGCTTTCTCCGGCTCACACCTGTCCCGAAGTCGTAATAACCTTTATTGGCTGCGAACTCCTCAAAGTCTTTCCATCTGACTTTTTTACCACCCAAACCCAAGCCATCTCTAGTCGTTGTAATTTCGCCTTGGGGGTAAAATATTTTTATTAACCCTTGATGCACCAAGTAAATACGAATATCTTTCCACTTTGTCCCGGGCGGCGTCTTTATTGCCAAATATTCTTTTTCTTTATTGCCTGCAGCGCCGGACTCCCTCGGAGAATCAGGAAACAAAATTTGTGGAAGGGGCGTTGGCACAAAAAGAGTTTTAGTAAAATAATCATTAAGTGTCTGGAGATTAACATGGGTCCCTTCATTCTTTGGAGCTTCTACATAAATACCTTTATCTCGGTCTTCTTTGTATGTTTTGAGATACGGCACTTTTCCTTGGTCAGGGACCCCGTCAAATCCAGTGGTCAAGCGCTGCATGAGCATGAACCAAGCTCCAACTCTATTTTCAAAAGTTCAGTTTCGGGTATGCTTGGTCCCCGTTCATCCATCTGGTATTCCCGCCACAAAGCAGGCAGCGTAGCGCTGGAGCCGTCATCATATGCGAGAATATGGCACAATTGCAAAATATTAATATGTTCTGTTTTACGCGCTCTATCCGCCCATTTTTGCACCTTTTCTCCCCAGTTTTGCTGCCATAAAACAATGTGGGGTTCGTCTATCCTGATGTTTGCGCTCAACTTGGTATTTCTAAATTTGCAATAAAATTGCCATTCCTCCCGGTAATCAGGCTTCGGTGGATTCTTATAGACTTTAGCAAAATCTTTGGTCATCAAGTCATAATATTGCTCGTTATCCGCTATCCGCTTGTTGGGTTTTGTTGCTGCCAATAGTCTTTCATAAGATTCTTGCTGCCTTTCTCCTCTTACCCCCATAAGGTCATACTGCAAATGGTCCTCAGCGCTCATTTTCGTTGTTTTATCGTAATCATCCATTTCAAAAACAACTGCGTATATTACTGGAAGGGGCGGCAGGCCGTCACGTGCGATCATCGCCCCTTCATATTTTGAGGAAAAATTATACAATAAGATGCGTTTGATAGGCGCTTCAGAAAATTTCTTTACCCATCTTTCTGCCTGCATCTTAAAAATGTGGATGTTTAATTCGGGAAAGTATTCTTCAGAATTAATTGGAGTGTCTGCCTCCAATAGCTCAAATGGTTCTGCTTCCCAACGCTTTAATATTTCTCGACCATTTATCCATCGTTGAGCCATATTTTGCAATTTCCTGTTATTACTTCCTGGCTGAAAATCTCGGCCCAAGGCGTCCAGGAAAACGCCTTTTCGGGTGCGAGTCCCTATGGCCGCGAATTTCTATTATTCTGATGTTGCCAATGCAACAACTTCCGCACCGTTTTTTACTACCGCCGCTTCTGTTTTCTGCGTATCGAACGAAGTCCCCAAATTGTTTACAGCGGCTTGAAGTGTATTCTCTCCCAGATGCGCGTAACGGCTCGTCATTTTAAAATCAGAATGACCCAAAAGTTCCTTGACCACATAAAGGTCCGTGCCGGCCATTACAAGCCAACTGGCAAACGTATGCCGCAGGGTATGGAAAACAACCTTATCACGCGGATCTGTCACGCCCTCATTGAGTTTCAGTTTGTCTATGGCCCGGTTGAATGTATTTGATACCTGTTTCATCTTCTGACCTCTGCGATCCGGGAAAACGAGTTGATCCGGGCCCGGGTTTACCGGTCGGCGGGCCTGAAGCATCTGCTTTGCCTGATTCGTCAAATACGCGGCCCGTGTCCGTCCGTTTTTGGTGTTTTTCAATGTCAAGGTGCCGTTGGCAAGATCCACGGCGCCCCAGGTCAATGAAAATATTTCCCCGGCCCTCATGCCCGTATGAAGGCTTAAAAGTGACATGTCGTATACATCAGGGCTTATGAATTTGATTTTTTCAAGCAGTGCATCGGCTTCTGCCCTGGACAAAAACCGGGTGCGCCGGTTGTCCTCTGAAGGCATCTTGACCTTTTTAACGGGATTGTCACCATTGAAAAGGTCGTTTCGTTTTGCATGGTTGAAAACCTGCCGGATTATGGCAAGCGTATATTGAATGGTTCTGGCGGCTTTTCCACCTTTCTTCATATTTGACTTTATCTTTTCCAGGTGCACGGGTGCGATTTCAACCACGGGCTTGTCCCCGAGCACTGGCTTGATCCACAGGGTATAAATGGATTCTTCACGGATAAGGGCATCGTCTCCACGGTCGGCTTTCGCCTGTGGCAAATAGTTTTTTCCCCATACATCATTGAATGTCAGGGCTTGCCGTTCCTTTTCAACTCGCTTTGCTTCGGCCTTTTGCCGCCGCTCCTTCAAAGTCGCTTCACCTTCGCCGGTGCGCCGGGCCTGTTTCAGCTTGGCAATTTCCACAAGGCACTTTTCCTCTGTCCACCCCTCGCTGGTCCACCCAAAAGACTCCTGAATCCTTCGGCCATCAATCATAATCCGGTACTGATAGAATCGGTCTTTTTTAATGCCGTGCTTCCTGGTCGGGTGCTCCCGGTAGCGCAAACCCTTGTGATTTGTTTTGTGCCAGACGTATTGAGCCATGATCCGCCCCTTCGTTTGGTGTTCTTTTTCATATTTTTGGTGTTCCGCAGAAAAAATATTTTCTAATGACCATTTTTTGATGGTGTGTCCGCACGCCTCAAGCCAAAATTGGAACACCAAAAGAACACCAAAAAATCAATGAAACAAGGTTTTCTTAAATGAAATTAAGTGAAAGCAGGATAAGCGGAAAGGCCCGAAAAGTCAAGGTTTTTATATGGAAAAATGATGAAAAGTGAAAGATGAAAAATTTGACTACGAATCCGTAGGTCGCAGGTTCGAATCCTGCCGGGCGCGCCAATAAAATCAAGGGTTTGGCCGGAATCGGCCGGGCCCTTTTTTTTATCCTTCCCACCCTATATTCGTCTTATTATCCGCTTGAGGTTTTGAACATAAAAAAAGGCTGCAATCTGTTGGGATTGCAGCCTTTGATTGTTTAATGGTGCCGAAGGGGAGACTCGAACTCCCACTGGAATGCTCCAACTAGACCCTGAACCTAGCGCGTCTACCAATTCCGCCACTTCGGCACATCCATGATTGTGTAAGCCTGCCGCTCTGCAAAATCAGGTCATGCAAAGCCGAAAAAACAATCATTGATCAAAAATGAATTTTCTTATATATACCGGAAA
>JAWOEJ010000144.1:0-6594 GCA_046482845.1 Desulfobacteraceae bacterium
GTCGTTATCCGCCAGATGATGCGGCGCATTAAGATTAAATCCGTTGGCGATACGACCTTCATCCCGGAGGAAAACGTGGACAAGCTCGAGTTTGAAAGGGCGAACCGGGAAGTCGCCGAAAAAGGCGGTACGCCGGCAACCGGCGAGCCGCTTATCCTGGGTATCACCAAGGCATCCCTGTCGACGGAAAGCTTTATTTCCGCCGCGTCCTTTCAGGAGACCACCAAGGTACTCACCGATGCCAGTATAGCGGGTGCGTATGACGGGTTGAGAGGCTTGAAGGAAAATGTCATCATGGGCCGCTTGATTCCCGCCGGGACCGGGCGACTGGAATACGCGAAGCCGGATATCGCGGCTGAATACAAGTAGGGAACAAAGTATAAGGAATATGACAAAATGGGGATTTACAGCTTTAATATGAATTTTTTCACTGCAGCTGAAAAGGATGATGATTTCCGCCTTCACCTGCTGTTTTCTCCCCGGACTTTTTTCAACCAGAAACTGGGGACTCCTGATGTGGGTGCGCTCCAGGCGCTGTTCAACGAAAGCGTGTGCATGGCTTTTCCAGAAGAAATCAACACCCTGCTGAAAAGCGCCTTTTAAAGGTCAGGCATGTCCTTAACCAGCAAACACGGTCTTTGCCCCCTGCGGTTGTCAGCCAGGTTCAAGACCCGGCGGCTTAGGGGAACTTCCAGAAAACAATCCACGCATCCTGACTGCCTTTTTGCCCGTCTTCCAGGTGGCGGCACCAGGCACACAATTAAATCAAATCAGGCAGAAAGGTGGCAATGGAGGGAAAGGCAATCATAATACCGGTTCCAATGATCAAGGCAATGATAAAAGGAATTACGCCCATGAAAATTTCCTCCAGGGGGGTATCTTTGGCAATGCCCTTTACAATATAGACATTGACCCCCACCGGCGGTGTAATAATGCCCATCTGGGTGATCAAAACGATAATTATGCCGAACCAGATCAGATCGTATCCCAGATTGGTGACAATGGGATAAAAAATAGGAATGGTAAGGGTTATCAGGGCAAGGGCATCAATAAAACATCCGCCGATAAAGTAAATCAGGCAGATAACAGCAATAATCATCCATGGCGGGCAGTTCATGCCGGCCACCAGATTGGCCCCTTCCATGGGAATCCGGGTCAGGGCCAGAAAATGACCGAAAATAGTTGCGCCTGCCACAAGCATGATCACCATGCAGGATGTTTTAAGGGTGTCATAAACGGCATTGAGGAAATTGCGCCAGGACAGCTTCCCCTGAACCACGGCAATGACCAGAAGGGAAAATGCACCGACAGCACCGGCCTTGGTCGGGGTGAAAACACCAAAAAACATTCCTCCCATGACAATGCAGAAAACAAAAAAGGTTTCCCATATTTCTAAAACAGCCTTGATACGTACACCTATACTGAATTTTTCTCCCCTTGCCCCCTGTTCAGGATAGATAAGGCAGTAAATATATATGGCAGCGATAAAGAGAAAAGCAATTAAAAAGGCAGGAATGATACCGGCAATAAAGAGTTTTCCTATGGAGAGCTGGGTCAGGATACCGTAAATAATAAGAATAACGCTGGGCGGCATTAACACCCCGATCCCGCCGCCTGCTGCAACGCTTCCCGTGGCAATCCTGTCCCCGTAGTTATACCGTTTCATTTCCGGCAGGCCGATGGTTCCCATGGTGGCAGCTGTGGCTGTTGTTGACCCGCAGATAGCGCCAAATGCCGTGCAGGCGGCTATGGTTGCCATGGCAAGCCCTCCTTTGACCGTTCCCATGAGCTTGTATGCCATATCATACAATTTCCGGCTCACACCGGAATAAAAGGCAATAAATCCCATAAAAACAAAAAGGGGAACCAGGGCAAGCCCGTAGGATGTAAACACATCATAGAAATCCCTGGACAAAAGGGTCAGGGCGGCATTCATACTGGTAAGATACCAATACCCTGCAAATCCGACAATGGCCATTGCATAAGCAACGGCCAGCCGTGTGAAAAAAAGCAGAATCAGAATAAAAATACCGAGTATGCCCACAATGGTAAATTCACTCATAGGAAACTCCCCGGACTATCCGTATCAGATCAGCAGCGACAATCAGGGTTAACACAGCGGATCCCAGACTCAACGCATAAAGGATATAATAGGTTGGCAGTTCAAGGACTGCAGATACCTGACCAATGTCCTTGAGGACCATGGCGTATTTAAAACATTCAACAGACACAAAAGTAAAAAACACAATCCTGATGATGCAGAGAAATACATTGTCAATGGCTTTGACAGCAGGCGGGAATTTAAGATAAATAAAATCCACGCCAATATGTGCTTTTTCCCTGTGCCCCGCCGGGAGCATAAATGCCAGCAGCAGGGCCGCCATAAGGGATACAAGTTCTTCAGACCCCATTACAGGACAGCCGAAAAGATTCCCGGCAACATCTGCGCAGGTCACCAGCATCATGGCAATGAGCATGATCCCTGACAGTATTTTCATAAAATTTGACAATGCATTTAACAGCATATTCCCTTTTCCTGTTTTTTTAGTCAGATGCAGTTTTGTAAAAATTCAACCCCTGCTTTTTTACTGGATTATAAGGGATCTTCCAAAAAACAATCCAAAAAAAACCCCTGAAACATGACAATTAAAAAAAAGCCGCCGTTCAGGGGCATTGTGTATCACAGGGTTGCGCCGGGAAAAATTATGGTCTGGTTTACCCCTTTAACCGATTCTTTGCCTGGCCGTTAATAATAACAGCTTTTAAATTTTCCATTTTTGTAAAGTTCCAGTTTCTCATTGAGAAATTCAAGGGCTTTGTCCCCTGGAACTTTTCGCTGTCTGGTTTTTTCCAGGTATTCATCAAAAACCGGCTGAACCGCCTTTTTCCATTTTTCAGCCTCATCCGGGTCAATACCTGTAATGGCGTTCCCAAGTCCCAGTGAAAATCTTATGCCTTCATAGTCACTTTCATCCCAGGCTTCTCCGTGCTTAATGGCAAATCTGCTGTTCAGCGTGTTTATGATCTCCTTTGACGAGGCAGACAGGGCTTCCCATTTTTTCTTGTTCATGACCACAAAAAAACCAACTGAATAGGCAGTTGGATAACAGGCAATGGAATAATCTATAACTTCCCCGAATTTCCAGCCTTTATTGGATTCTTCCGGATAAACTGCCCCGTCAGCAACCCCTTTTTGAAGGGCCTGGTAAACTTCGGACATGGAAATGGAGACCGGTGTTGCCCCGAGCGCTTTTATCATCCCTGCAACGGACCCCGGGGTCCGGATCTTCAACCCCTTAAGATCATCCAGGGTACGGATATTTTTATCTTTTGTATGCAGCAGCCCCGGGCCGTGGGCATGGAGGAACATCACTCGTGTGTCAGAAAGCTCTTCTGGCTGAAATTCATCATTGAGTTCGTTAAACACAGCTGTGGCAAATTTTCCACCGGGATTGCCAAAGGGAAGATTGATCACATCCATCAAAGGGAACCGTCCCCTTGTATACAGCAGACAGGACATGCCGATATCTGTCCGGCCGGACACCACCCCGTCATAGATCTGGGGTGCTTTTATCAGGGCACTTCCCGGAAAATAGGAGATTTTTACCTCTCCATTGGTTTTTTCTTCAACCTCTTTGCACCAGGCTTCTGCCAGTATGCTCTGGATATGGCTTGGCGGGAAAAAATTACTATAGGTCAGGCTTACACTTTCTGCAGCTGCACTGCCTGTCAACCCAATGACTGTCCCTAAAAAAAGCATGCCTGTCAAAAATACAACAAATAAAACGGGGGTTTTTTTCATCCTTGGAACCTCCTTTAAAAAATGTGCAGTTAAAATTAAACGCCGGGGTTTCCCCTTTTTTACGCAATGCCATGTTATAATGTCAAGCAATTATTGTTCTAGGGCTTTTTTTAATCCACAGGATGAAACACGTGATGATCAATTTTTTTATACTCGATCATCACGTGTTTTGAACAGCGCTGCCCCCAATGATGCATGGCATAAAACAAAAGCCCCTGTGACCCGGCGAAGCATGCTTTTATATTGTATTTTATAGACAGCAATGGTATTTGTTCCATTTGAACAATAATTTATAAATCCATTTATTTTATCAGAAATGACTCATAAAAAAACAAAAAAAATAAAGCCGACCAAAGATTCCTTTCTTAAATTAAATCAAAAAAAATTACAGGTCATCTTTGATCATGAGCTGATTTCCTACTCCCTTTACCAGAGGATCAGCAGTAAGCTTAAAGAACAATACACTTACGGGAAAGCCTCTTCCTTTGAAGATATTCTATATTCCTACAATAAAAGTTTAAAAAATAAAATTCAGCCCGTCCTCAACAAGGAACTTTTTAAATACAATCAGATTATTATTAAACTCTCCCAGCAGCTTTCCAAAAACAAACTGGTTCAGCACCTTAAAATCAGTGACAAAGATGTTAAAGAAAAGCAGGCTGTTCTAAAAGGACTTCAGGACAAATACACACAGGTATTAAAGCAGGTGACCCATGACTATCTGAAAGGATTTCAGAAAAACATTGACGAAATTCTTTTAACTGCCCGACTGGCCAGTACTTCGGAACTTGATTTTCTCCACAAGGGTGCCCAGCACCTTGAATTAAAAGCCATGGACAGGAAATTCGGCAAAATCGCTGTGGACAACCACTATTCCACCCAGGAAATTATTGACGGCGCTCTGGATGAACAGACCCGGCTGTACCGTGAAACCCGGAAAAGCTATATCATCGGTGACATTCTTGTCAACCAGCAGTATATTACCTCCCAGACACGTGACGATATCCTGCTGATTCAGAACAGAATAATGGAAGAAGACTGGGAGGATGTTTTGAGAAAAGCGGGAACATCCTCCATTGAGGAAAAGGAGAAGAATGCCCTGTTCGGCGCCCTTGTGTTAAAGGAAAAAATGCTTGGTAAAAAACAGGTGGTTGAAGCCCTTAAAATTCAGGACAGAGAAAGGCAGGCTTTGATAACCAACAGCAAGAGCCCTGAACTGGACCCTAAAGATATATCCGGAACTGACCGGGAAAAAGTCAGATGGATAGGGGATATCCTTGTAAATCAGTTTGGCCTGTCCAAATATAACCGCAATAAAATTGTCAAAAAACAAATGATGCACAGGTTTGAACATATCAACCTTAAATTCGGGCTGAATATCAGCAGTGCCCAGCAGGAACTTTTTGACGAACTTGAAAAATATTTTCATATATTCTACTCCGAAGACAAAATTTCAGCTTTTGTAAAAGTATTAAGGGAAATCCCTGAAACCCTGAAAAGGGAAAACATTATCCTGTGGCTTCATCATAAAAATATCAGCTTCGGCAGGATCGACAAAGCAGTGAACGCCCTGCTGACAAACCAGGTGGGCCCTGGACAGAAAATCCTTCTGGCAGAGGGGAAAGCGCCTGTTCCCGACTCCCTGACCTACGAACTGCAGTTCAGTCTGAAAGGAAAAACGCCGGAGGATGTACTCGCCAGTATGGTCCATGAGGGAAAGCCCCTTGTTCAGGTAAAACATCATAAAGGGAAACCAGGATTAAATGTCCACAATGCCGTTGTAATTCCGCCCACAAAAAATCTGCTTCAGATTATCAGAGGGAAAAATGTCGTAAAATCAGGGGCTGTCTTCAAGGCCGAGAGTGACGGCATTCCATGGCTGTCTGGAAAAAACGTTATTTCCATCTCTTCAGAGATAAAGGTGCCCGGTGATATTAATTCTGTTTTTTCTCCCCTTGAATTTGATTGTGATTTTGAGGTAAACGGCTGCATTCAGCCGGATGTGAAGATCTCCTGCCGCAGTTTAATTACAGAGCACCTTTACGGAAAAGCTGAGTGCAGCGGAAACCTGAGCGTTCTTAATAATGCCGAAGGAGCTGACATAAATGCACAAGGGAATATCAGGTTATTCAGAGTGAAAAACAGTACAATCACCAGCGAAAAAAGCATTACCATTAACAACAGCGAAAAACAGAACAAAAAATCCTTAAATTATCAGATTTCCGGCTCAATTCTCACCTGCAATGATATCTGCAAAATTGACGCTGATATTGCTTCGAGCATCATACGCGCCAGAAGCAGAATTATCCTTACAAAAGGAAAAATTGGACCAGACTGCAGATTTATTGCAGGAGACAGCCTTGAAATCATTACGTTCAAAAAAAAGATAGAAGAATTATCCAGCAGAATCCAGTCGCTCTCAGAAGAAACAGAACATTTAAAGCAGAAATCCCTTAAAAAATCGGCAGAAACAAAAATCCTGTATGAAACAAAAATAAAAGAACTAAAAAAACATATTCTGGCAATTTATAAAAGTGAACCAGATTCCCCTGAAATGGACTTCAGAAAAACAATTGTTCCCAAAGGAACCATCATTCAATTCCCCCACAATATAAAGACAATTGAAAGCGATTTGGCCGGATTTCTCTTCAGGGAAGTGTACAATGAAGAAAAAAAGTGTTTTGAAATCAAAACCCACCGCTGGTAAACAATTGCAGCACTGGGCAGCGCTCATTTGTCAGACAAATTTTAGCGGTTGCCTGTCAGGAACATTGACAACCAAATCAGATCAG
>JAWOEJ010000184.1:0-22950 GCA_046482845.1 Desulfobacteraceae bacterium
TGAGACACCTGGGATTTGTTTTCCAGAGCTTCAACCTGCTGCCCCAGCTCACTGTCCAGCGCAACATTGAGCTTCCTCTGTACTATCTGGGCTGGAACAGCATTAAAAGTGCCGACCACGCCAAAAAAATGGCAGCCCTGGTGGGCCTTGAAAACCGTCTGAATCACCGACCGTCCCAGCTGTCCGGCGGACAGATGCAGCGGGTGGCCATTGCCCGGGCCCTGGCTGCCGACCCGGACCTGATTCTGGCGGATGAGCCTACCGGCAATCTGGACAGCACTACAAGCCGGCAGATCATGGCGTTGCTGAAAACCTTTCACCAGAAGGGCAAAACCATTATCATGGTCACCCATGAACCCCAGATTGCCGACCATGCCCGGCACAGACTGTATTTAAAAGACGGGATAATCGAAAAAATTGAACAAAACTGAAATTAAGGGAAAAATCCAGTTTGGCAGGGAATTATCTTCAGGCATACAATCCCTGCTCCTTCACAAGCTTCGATCCTTTCTGACCATGCTGGGGGTGGTGTTTGGTGTGGGAAGTGTCATGGCCATGCTGGCCGTGGGTGAAGGGGCCAGCAAAGAAGCCCTGGAACAGATCCAGAAACTTGGCAGCAACAATATTCTGATCTCAGCAGTCAAACCGGTTGAAGAGGAAAGTTCAGGAAAAACCATCTCGTTCATGAGCATTTACGGGCTCACCTACAAGGATTATGAAAGAATTCAGGAAAGTTTTTCTTCGGTTCAGAAAAATGTTCCCGTAAAGATCGTGCGCAAGCTGGCACGTCTGGGACAGCGGTTCCAGGAAATCAGAGTGGTGGGGACCACGGAAAAATGGTTTGAGGTCATTCCAAGAAAACTTCTGGCAGGACGGAGCCTGACCGATCTGGATGTGGTGCAGAAAGCCCAGGTGGTCGTGCTCACCGCCCATAATGCCAGACAGATTCTGGCCGCTGAAAACACCATTGGTCAGATCATCCGCATCGGCGGCGACAGCTTTGAAGTCATCGGCATTGTTCAGAACGAAACCGGCCAGACCGGCACCATCCAGATCCCGGACAGGGAAATTGACGGATATATTCCCATCACAACGGCCAGATCCCATTTTGGAGATGTCACCATGAAGCTGACTTCGGGGTCAAGACTCAGGGAAAAGGTGGAACTCCACCAGATCATCGTCCAGGCAGATCAGCTGGACCATGTCGATCCCACAGCAAAGGCCGTGAGCCGGATGCTGTCCTTGTTTCACAAAAAAAAGGACTACCAGATCAATGTTCCTCTGGCCCTGCTGAAACAGGCAGAAGCCACAAAGCGCACATTCAACATTGTGCTGGGCTCCATTGCTGGCATCAGTCTGCTGGTGGGGGGCATCGGCATCATGAACATCATGCTGGCCTCGGTCACTGAACGGATCAGGGAAATCGGCATACGCCGGGCCATTGGGGCCAGGCGCGGACAGATCATAGTTCAGTTTCTCATCGAAGCCGTGGTCCTCTCCACCGTGGGAGGCATGATCGGTCTTCTGGTCGGTCTGATTATTCCAGGGCTGATCACCTGGTTTGCAGGCATGCCCACTGTGATCACCTTGAGCGGCATTTTACTTCCCCTGGGGGTCAGCATCGGCATCGGCATTATCTTCGGGCTCTACCCTGCTGCCCGCGCGGCCCGGGTCGATCCCATTGTTGCCCTGCGCCATGAGTAAACCCAGCTGAAAAGCCATGCTTCTGAACTAACTGACACCCATGATTCAGAGCATTACAACGAAGAATGAAATAGAATCGCGCCGCCCCCACCGGCTATTTCATATTAAAACCCTGTGAAAAGAAAGTCCAGAGCATTAATAATTTCAAATCGGTGGTCAGACAGATCAGCGGTCAGGGGACCTATGTCGGACAATTCGACTCCCGCCAACTGGGGAGTGAGAAGGGTGTAGGAATCGCCGTTGATATCAAATTCCGGAGACAGAGTGGAGATGGATTTCCTACCCAGAGCAGACACCGGGCACAGGGGAACCACGACCCGCGTGCTCAGGTGTTTAAGCAGATCGGATTGGACATCAAGAAGATAGGGCATGGCCTCTTTGCTTGATTGATTGATGTTTTCATAAACAGAAAACTGGGGCATTAGAATTTCCTTAAGCCTCTGCTGTAGACACCATGGATTTCAACATGCTTATTATAGGTATTTATGGCTTCCCTGTTGTCTTCTATCCATTTTTTTCTCTGCTCTTCTCTGACAATATCAGCCAGAACCTTTTCCAGTTCAGCAGAAAGATTTATACCATATTCCCGCGCTTTTCTGAGCAGGTCGCTGTTGATGCTCAGGTTGGCTGGTTTTTTACGGGCGGTTTTGTCGTACACAAACTGCATGCGCACCTCATTGTTTTAAAAATTGATTGGAATGAGCTTTATTTGTGATACGTATATATTATGCGCATATTCTTTTTCTGTCAAATGGGAAAAACGTTTTCTCTATTGTTCATCTGATTCTCTGCTGCTGTCATCAGGGGCGTTTTTCCTTTTGCGTCCTGCCGGAAATCTCAAGGATACGGGCCGCCAGAATCCGCCGGTACTATAGCATTCAAATCCCCACCGAAGCCACCGGATAAAGGAAAAGGCAATCCAGAGGGACCAGGCCAGAATCAGCAGCCGGTAAACCAGGATGGGCACGGACACAACAAAGGCTGCGGGCAGGTGGCTTGCGGCCATGTCCTGGTACCACCGCAAAAAGTGGTTGTGGGACCCGTTGCCTGCAATCTGCATGTCAGGATACCCCAGCAGACCGTGTTGTATCCCGTAAAACAGGGCCGCCACCGCAGCCAGGGTTAAAACCGGGATCAGGATCTGAACTGCGTTGAACACGGTATTGGACTGTTTCTCCCCGTATTGTTTTCTGGCTCCAAGGACCAGCAGCCAGGCTGCAACCGGCAGTGCCGTAAGCATGGATGCCTGGATCAGCCCGATTCCCAGAAGCACCCAGTGGTAAAACCGCAGCGGTACTGTTTTCACCCGGGACAGGCCGGCGGACAGGATGATAATCACCAGCACAGCGCTCCAGAACAGCACGGCCGGTCCCACGTAAGGCCCTGCGCAAAACAGCACCCACCGGTCCTTTGGCACCCTGGCCGTGAGGACACAGTCCACGCCGGGCATGGCCAGATCCACATCTGAGGTCCGCCAGAGCCAGCGCATCTTACGCATTTCATGCCAGTTGAGTTCAATGGTCTGTCTGCCCGGTGTCAGGGGCAGTGAGACTTTGTCCCCCTGCTGCCTGATGGGCTGGGATTTGCCGTTGATCCGGACCGACTGAAGCTCGGCGCTGCCGGGCAGCCGGATGTCGTGCCGGCCGCCCCGGCTGCTGGTGATGTCAAGCTTGAGTTCTGCGTCCGTGATCCGCTTACCCGGAGTCAGGTCCAGCTGGATGGCCTCGATGGTATGGGTCTGCCCTTCAATTCCCCGGGGGCGGGTAATATGTACAACAAGGGCTTCTCCGGGCCATGGCCGGTATTCGGGCAGCCAGGTACCCGATTGTCCCTGGTGATGAATCACTGGAATACCTGACATTTCTGCATGCCACACCGTACCCACGTTGAGTTTCCAGATTTCAGTCCACTGAAGGGTATCTGGTGCGCGAAGTTCAAGACGTTCTGTCCGGTCCAGGGAGGATTGCCATTGCAGGGTTTTCTGCTGTGAATCCAGGGTGACCTGCACCTGCCCGTCTTTGACCGGAATATCCGTGATCACCGATTCACCGGGCAGTACAGGGATGGACTCGGCTATGGCAAATCCGGTGGGGGAGAGCCGGTTCACCACCGTTTTCACCGTCCATTCAAGGCCAAGGTCAAGGGTTCTGGTAATGGAAAGCAACGGCGGCAGGCGCTCGGGTTCAAAGGTGTGTCTTTGATCTGCCTGTTCTGTGTCTGTGGTGATCCGTGTGAACTGGATCTGGTTTTCCGGAATTCCATTGTCCCGGATACCGTCTATCTGCCAGCCCGATATTGTTGCAGTGACACGGCCGGGTTTGAGGGGCAGGGACAGCTGGACCCTGTTGCTATCCGGCATGGGGCCGGTAAGATCCACTTGATGAATCCCTTTTGGCGCCTTAATCCAGACGGTGCTCATGTCCTGATCCAGATAAATCCCGTCAACCGGCTGATTATCCATGGTTACGCGGGACGGCAGCCATTGCCTGGCATCCGTGGGCAGCGGAACGGCCACAACATCATACAGGCTGTGAACCTCGATGCGGATGCTGAGAGTTTCCGGGTTCAGGTCGGCATGCATTCGGGAAATGGTGGCGCAGTCAGGGGCGCATTCCGGTTTTTTCTTTTGGATGAGCTTTGTTTTAAGGGCCGTTAAAAGCTCGTCCGGGGGGAATGTATCGCCGTTGGCGGCCCCAGACACCCGCGGTGCGCTCAAAAAGAACATTATTACCAGGATCGGTATGAGGAGTACCCCAGCGGTTTGCAGCTTCAGGGCAGAGAAATCAAATCCCTGACTTCTGATATATCCAGCCCCGGAAAATCCCCAGATCAACAGCCCCAGCAGCACGATCCTTACAAAAGCGAGCCCCATGGTCACTACCGGGGAAATAAAAACAAGCGCAAAAGTCCGGCCTTTTTCCACCGGCCCGTTCCATGCAAAGCTCACCGAGTTCCACTGCCAGCATGGGATGCCGGGGCCGGTCTGAATTTTTGCACTGGTATCCACCCGGGTAACCGGTTCCTGATCAGTGTAATACCCCTCCAGCATACCGGTTTTTTGTTTTCCTGAAATGTTTTCGGCCATGGTTTTCGGCGCAGGAAGGGATTGCAGCTCTTTTTGCATCAGGGGCATTTTCCGGTTTTTTACCATAGCATCCCGGGATCCTGCTGGATAGGTGGCATCCTGCTGTCCAGGCAGGACCTTCCAGGATTTTTCAAGCTGGGGATAAATCCCCTTTTTGGCCTGATCTGCCATAAAGGGCAGGGAAACCACCACGAGAAAGAGAATGCATCCCAGCCAAAAGGCATTGACCATCCCGCGGATACGGCCTTTTGGAATCACGCGCAGCAGTGCCGCTGCAGCCATCAGGTTGAGCCACACCCACACAGGTGCACCGGGCTCGTGCTTGATCAGAACCAGAGTCACCAGGGACAGACACCCCCACCCGATACCTTTGAGGCGGGCCGCGGCCAGGCTGATGACCAGCACCAGAAAGATATCCAGCAGGGTCCATTTTTTTACCCAGGTATCCTGGATATTGTCCATACCTGACGCGCAGAACAGCGACCACCCCGGGGGAAGATTGAGCCTGCCTTTCACGGATTTGAACGTCTTGTCCCAGCCTGTGGCCGGAATCGCACCCATCTGATTGATCCGGGCCTGGGCCTTGAGGTTGACATTTCCGTGCCGCATTTCAACGCCTGCCCTGTCCGAATCCCCAAGCCGGGTGATGAACTGCTGCCGGCCGTTTAGTGTCACCCGTCCCAGGGCCACTGGGTCATTCATGGAAAGCCGCCACCCCGAAGTCATGGTGCCGGTGATGGTGTCGGCCACTGAAAATCCCCTGCCGTCAAAATCCAGCCACAGGGTCCGGTCCAGGTGAAGGCGGTCCGGGGCCGGGTAAGGGTCGCCCCGTCTTTTCACTGTAAATGTCATGGTATCGTCCAAACCTATCCGGTAGGCAGGACAGGACTTCCAGGCATCGGGCATGGTGGTTTGGTTGGGATCAATCCGGGCCGGTCCCTGGATATCCACCATCCGCAGATGATTAAACGGTTTAAAGGACCAGATTTCCTGACTGGTTTTCCGGTATCTGCCGGTATGGGAGAGGGCGAGATCCGTGAGTTTGCCCTTGTGCCTTGCCGTGAGTTCAATGGTCCAGGAACCGGGCCTGACCTGCAGGACCAGGGACCCGTCTTTTTCGATTTTTGCCGGGAGCGGGCTTTCCAGCCGGACCGGGACAAACCGGTCGGTACAGGCTGTACCGATCCGCTCTTTCCGATGCCGCCCTGACACATCCACCTGAAGGCGGGTCACCACAAGGGCCGGAATATCGTCTTTGATCAGCCGGTATACGTTGATTTTGAGGCTGTCTTCGGCCTGTGTTTCAGACCCTGCATCCCTGTCCTGCCTGACCCAGAGCCACCCGTTTTTGTCAAGCCTTGGAAAAACAACTGCCCGGTTGTTGACCGACAGGTCCACCAGACCGGTATGGCCGGGAATCTTGATTTTTTCCGGAATCCGGTCAAAATTCAGCTCTCCTTTTACCGTGACTTTCCCAGGTGTCTGGATTTGTATCCACGGCTGATCATCACAGCAGCCCACAGGACAGGACGTATTGTTGACGGTGACATTTTGCGGCCACAGGTTCCGGCTTCCCGGAAGAAATACCCGGGTATCTGCCTGATAAATTTCCCATTTCTGGGAAAACACTGCTTTTTCCCGGGAAAACCTGATGTGAAGCGTGTCCGGCCAGGTGCACAGGGTGCGGGATATGTCGTTGTAAATCACCGGGCACTGTACCTCTTCATGGTCGTGAAGCACCCAGTCGATCCAAGGCTTCAGCGGCTTTGGTACCTGATCCCGGGACAGGGGGTCAGCGGCCGCCCCAAAAGAGGATGAAATGGAAACAGGATTAAAGATCAATGCAGAAATAAAAAAAATCAACACCACAAAATGCTTCAGGGACTGGATTATTTTCATGACATGGGTCCTTTGGTTGAAAAAATGTATTTCCTCACAGGTTCCAATGATGTAGAATCATATTGACAAATTTTTGTCAAAATATCCAATAAATAATCATGGCCTAAACAGCCGCAACAAATCATAAAAGCCTTCAGTAACCAGCAGGGAAAAATCTGCAATTGTTTACTGGAAGCTAATAATTGAGTACTGAAGGCAGATGGCTTTCAAATAAATTCAGGAACAAGTTAACCCCATGACATTGTTTAACAGCAAAAGCGCAGTTGAAGCTGAAGAAAAAGACAGATCAGACAGGATTTTCACCAAAGCCCTGACAAAAGCCCTGGGGCAGGAGATCAAAGGATTGCTGTTTAAACGCTCAGAACGGCTCCTTCCCTTTGACCAGGTAAAGGAAACGCTTGATCTGTGGTTTGTAACGGACAGGGGCATTCAGAGCGTTCCCATTGATGCCATCATCGGAAGTCAGGGCAGGTATAAAAGTTTTTCAAGACATTTTCTTCCCCTGGATGAAAATTTAAGAACCCGCTGGAAAAATATTGAAAAGGCTGTTTCTTCAGGCCAAAAGCTTCCCCCCTGCGAACTTTACAAAGTGTGCCATGCCTATTTTGTAAAAGATGGACACCATAGAATATCTGTTGCAAAAACAAAAAACAAACAATTTATTGATGCCAGGGTGTTTGAATATGAATGCGATGTATCCATGGGGGAAAAGACTAATCCTGAACAATTTGCCATCCTTGAAACCTATCACAAATTCTTAAAGGAAACCGGGCTGAAAAAAAGCAGGAATCCTGACCTTCATCTGACAAGGCTTGGGGGATACCAGATTCTCATGGAGCATATAGAACGGCACAAGCTCTTTCTGGAACAGCAGAGCGGGGAAAAAACAGATATTAAAAAAGCGGCTGAATCCTGGTATGACCATATCTACTCCCCCATGGCCGATTTGATCAGAAAAAACAGAATCATGAAACATTTTCCCCATAGAACAGAAACAGATTTTTATATCTGGATCATCCGGTTCAGGCACCGCCTGACAGATCATGCCATTGAAAAAAAAGATGCTGCAAATTTTGTTGAAGAATACGCAGAAAAATTTGCAACACCTTTTAGGAAATTTCTGGGAAAAATTAAAAAAAAACTCGGGCTTGTCAGGTATTAACCCTGGCCCCCGCATCTGAACAGCAAAACACTAAAATAACAGGCTTAAACCAGACCATGATCCAGCATGGCATCCACAACCTTTACAAAACCGGCGATATTGGCCCCTGCTACGTAATTGTCTTTCTGTCCGTATTCTTCTGATGCATCCACGCAGGATTTATGAATACTGTGCATGATCTGTTTCAGGCGGTTATCCACCTCGTCCCGGGTCCATTTCAGACGCATGCTGTTCTGGGACATTTCAAGGCCTGAAACAGCAACACCGCCGGCATTGGCTGCCTTACCCGGTCCAAACAGAATCTTGTTGTCAAGATAAAGATCAACCGCACCGGGCATTGAGGGCATGTTGGCGCCTTCAGCAACCAGAAACACGCCGTTTTTAATAAGATTGGATGCGTCTTTTTCATTTATCTCATTCTGGGTGGCACTTGGAAACGCACAGTCCGCCTTAATATCCCAGAGGGGATTAAAGTCCATGGCAGCGTCAAATTCTGTGTACACTGCTTCAGGAAAAGTGTCTGCATACTCCCGGATTCTGCCCCGTTTGACATTTTTCAGGTTCATTACATAATCCAGCTTGTGCCGGTCAATGCCTTTTTCATCGTAAATAAACCCTGTTGAATCCGAAAGGGTCACCACTTTACCGCCAAGTTCCAGTATTTTTTCCACTGTATACTGAGCCACATTGCCTGAACCAGATACCAGGCAGGTTTTTCCTTCCAAAGTTTTATTTCTTGTTGCCAGCATTTCAGATGCAAAATAAACACAGCCGTACCCTGTGGCTTCCGGTCGGATCAGGCTGCCCCCCCAGGTAAGCCCTTTACCGGTGAGGATGCCCCCGAAGGTATTGGTTAATTTTTTATACATGCCGAAAAGATATCCGATCTCCCGGCCGCCAACCCCTATATCTCCGGCTGGCACATCCGTATCCGGTCCAATATGACGGAACAGTTCACTCATAAAACTCTGGCAGAACCGCATGACCTCATTGTCGGATTTTCCCTTGGGATCAAAATCCGCGCCGCCCTTTCCTCCGCCCATGGGAAGGGTGGTCAGGGAATTTTTAAATACCTGCTCAAAGGCCAGAAATTTAAGTATGCTCAAATTTACCGACGGATGAAAGCGAAGCCCCCCTTTGTAAGGCCCTATGGCGCTGTTCATTTCAATTCTGTATCCGCGGTTGATCTGAATGTCACCGGCATCATCCATCCAGGGCACACGAAATATAATCACCCGTTCAGGTTCTGCAATCCGTTCAAAAATTTTAGCCTGCCGATATTCAGGATTTCTTTCAAGAACCGGCATGACTGTTTCAAGCACCTCTTCAACAGCCTGGTGGAATTCCTTTTGATCGGGATCCTTGTTAATAATTGAATTTAAAATGTCTGACATAGAATTCTCCTTTTAAAATAAGCTGGAAACCATTTGTTTAAGCTAAGTTTTTACCGCACAGGTCATGCCTTTTGAGTGGTTATCAGCAGAAAATAACGAAATCAAACCGTTAAGGGGGAACCTGAACCAGAATTCATATATCACTTCATTTTAATTTTCTCAATCATTCATTAAAAAAAATGTTACGATAAAATTCGCCCCGGAATTGAAATTCAGCGAAAACCGTGGGACTGAATCCCAAGCTGTTTACCGGTATTTTTTATAATCAATATTGAATTTACGGGCTTTGTAGGCAAACTTGCGAACCGTAATGCCCACCATCTTTGCCGCATTGGTAATATTGCCCCGGGTATTTTTAAGGGCATCGGAAAGCATCTCCTGTTCCAGGGCATCCACAGCCTCTTCCAGAGAAGCGGCAGGAAGGGTGTTGGACTGTTCACCGGTCTGAAGTGTGGGCGGCAGGTGATAACTGTGCAGCACGCCGGTCTCACAGAGCAGCACAGCCCTTTCAATACAATTTTCAAGTTCCCTGACATTCCCGGGCCAGTGATAATTCATCAGCATGTCAATGGCCGGCGTGGACAGTCTTTTTATGGTGCGGTCATTTTTTTCCGCATAAATTTTCAGAAAATACTCTGACAGCAGCAGAATATCTGTTCTGCGCTCCCGCAGCGGGGGCATGTAAATGGGAAACACATTCAGGCGGTAATACAGATCTTCCCTGAAACTTCCATCTTCCACCGCCTTTTCAAGATTTTTGTTGGTGGCGGCAATTACCCGGACATCCGCCTTCAGTGTTTTATACCCCCCCACCCTTTCAAATTCCATCTCCTGGAGGACCCTTAAAAACTTGACCTGAACATCAGAACCGATTGACCCGATTTCATCCAGGAAAATCGTTCCTTTGTCCGCCAGTTCAAATTTTCCCTTTTTCTGCCTTACGGCTCCGGTAAACGCCCCTTTTTCATGACCAAACAACTCACTTTCAATGAGATTGGCGGGAAGGGCAGCGCAGTTTATTTTCACAAAGGGTGCCTTTTCCCGCAGACTGTTATAGTGGATGGAATTGGCAACCAGCTCCTTTCCTGTACCGCTTTCTCCCCGGATCAGGACAGTGGCATGGCTTCGCGATACCTGGGAGATCATCTGGTATACCTCCCTCATCTTATTGCTGTTGCCCACAATATTTGTAAACTGATACCTGTTTTTCAATTCACTTTTAAGTCTTAGGTTTTCTTCTTTTAATTTTTCCTTTTCCACCCTTATGGTTTCCAGCCGGATAACATGATTGGCAATCATGGTGGCCACGACAGACATGAATTTCTGTCCCTCTCTTAAGGCGTAGGATTTATCAAAGGTTTTGTCAACACTGACCGCGCCAATGATCTGATCTCCCTTTTTTATGGGAACGCAGATAAAGGAGATGGGCTGATTTTTTTTCTTTCGATTGGCTGTGCGGTCCAGAAAATCGGGTTCATTGCTTACATCAGGAATAATTTTGGATTTACCGCTTTGGATTACTTTTCCAATAATGCCTTCTCCCAGTTTGTATTTCCCCTTTTCCATGGCACTCCGGGTTATCCCGTGGGCCACCTCCATATTGATTTCCCGGTTCACAGGATTGAGTATGGATATGGTTCCCCGCTCCATATGCATGGATTCAGACAGAATGGCCAGAACATTGTACAGGGACTGCTCAAGATCCAGGTCATTCAAAGCCTTGCTGATTTCATAAAAAAGCGTTATTTTTTCAATTTCCTTCATTTTTCTACCAGACCTGCTCTTCAATCAAAATTTTTTCTTCTGTGTCCTTTTCTTCTGCATCCTTTTCATCTGGGTCTTTTTCTTCTGCGTCTTTTTCTTCTGGGTTCTTTTCTTCTGTATCCTTTTTTTCAATCATGACGCACTGGGATGTTTTTCCATTGATTTTCAGCTCCATGGATTTTTCAAGCCGGACATGGCAGAGAAAAGGGGTTTCATAAAAAGGCGCAAAGGACTGAATCCATTCCCAGTCAAAAAAATCCGCTGGTCCTTTGTTTTTTTTCTGCTGATGCATCTCATCAATGGTAATATAATTAATGCCAAGGGAAGTGATATTATGGAAAAAATGAGACCCCTGGGAGGGATCGGCATTGATCTTTTCATTTCTCAATTCCACTATGGCCCCCACTCCAGAAATGTTGCGCCATTTCACCGGAATGCCCAGCCACCGGTCCGATGCCCCCCACCGCCCCGGTCCCACAAGCAGATAAGGCCGTTTTTCCCTGACAAGCATTGCATTGATTTCATTGACTTCTCCGGCCATTTCAACGGTTTTTTCGTGCTTAAAGGCATCAGGCTTTACGTAGACAATATCCTGTATGGTTTCATTAACCCCATTGCCAAGGGCATGGGACGAGTAGCAAAAGGCAGCGCCGATGTCTTCAGCCGTTATAGATGCCTCAAACTGCTGCTCCTGGGCCACCATGGGCCGTATCTGAAGCACATAAAAATCAGGTTTTCTCTTTCGGTCTTCGTATAAATTAACGGAAAATTCAATCTCAACAGGACCGCCGAAAACACTACCGCCAAGTTCCAGAAGATCAGAAATCAATCCTGCAACCGGGGGATCATTGTATTTAAGGACATGGGCAAAGGTCAACACTTTGGGGCCTTCAGCATACCAGGTGTCCCTGATCCGGTTTTCTCCCGGAAGATAGGTACTGGTCAGCTTTTTAACAGGATAGTCCTCCTGGGCATCATCAAGATTTAATTTTTCAAGATTGGAATGTTTTCTGAAATTAAGCCCTTCCGGGTAATTTTTTGTTTTAAGCGCATAAAAAGAGGTCTGGGTATTTTTTAAAATATCTTCTATAGTGGAAAGCTGGGGCAGAATATTGGGATCTTTCGGAGAAAACCGTAAATTCTTTTCTCCGTTCACCACTGTTTTGCCAAGGCCGAGAGCCAGATGAACAATACCGTCCTCTGCCTTCATACGGGAAAAGGGATAATAATTATTGGACTGGGCCACCCCTGAAATGGCAGGATAATAATAATCCCCATATTGAGCCCCTGCCAGCACCTGAACAATGACTGCCATGGAATCATTAAACGGTTTATTTGAAATGCATCTGTGAAATGATTTGGCATCCTGATAAAAAGTGGACGCGTATACCAGTTTAATGGCATTGGTCAGATGGGAAAGGCGGGTAAACAGATCAGGATGATTGTTGGGGATTTTATAGGTTTTATAAAGCCCTGCATAGGGCTGGAAATGGGCATCCTCCAGCTGACTGGAGGATCGGACAGCCAGGGGTGCTCTGATACGGTCAAGAAAAACCATCAGGTCCTTGATCAGCCACCTGGGAAACTCGGCCTTTAAAAAATTATCCACAATTTCGCTGACCGTGAATTCGTTTTGGGCAAAACAATACAGATTGTTCTTTTCAATAAAGGATTCAAACACATCTGTACTGAGCACAAGGGTCTTTGGTATTATAATATTAAACTCTGGATTCTCCTGGTGAATCTGTTTGTTCCGGCTCAGCAGGGTGGACATAAAGGCCAGTCCCCGGCCCTTTCCCCCCAAAGACCCTGACCCGATTTTTGCAAAGGCTCTGATTTCCGGATCATAGTATTTTTTCTTGAACCTGGAAACAAGTCCTTTGTGCCGCTGTATCCTTAAATCGTGAATACTTTCAATGATAAACGCTTTCAACGCCTCAATATCTTTAAAATCACTGCGTTTAAGGGATTTGAACTTCAAGGCAATATCAATTTCAGACCGGGCCATGAGCCATCGGGAAAAATGATCATGATCGGCGTGATATGCCACAGATTCATCAGGAATATGGGGCAGCTTTTCTTTAAGCTGGGCAAGGTTGGCTGCAAGATCGATCTGCTGACCATTGGGAAGGCAGAAAACAAAATCCCCGAACCCTAAGTGATTCAGGAAAAAAAACCTCAAGGTATGGGAAAAATCAACTGAATTTTTATTATAAAAAACACAGGGAATCTCATGGGCCTTTTTCTGGTTTTCCGGTTCTGAACTCATGAGAAGCAAAGGAATGGACGGCCGGTCCTTTTTTATATGGGAAAGCAGAGCAATGCCCCCGGAAGGATCAATTATGCCCTTTTTCGGAACCCTGGTATCTGATATGACACAGAGGACATTCGCCCTGAACTTATCATAAAAGGTAAGGGCCTGTTCATAATTCTTAGCCAGAAGAATTTTGGGCCGCTCCCGCATTTTCAAAAGTTTAAGACTGTCATTGAGATCCTTTGTAAGAAGGGCCTCTGTTTGAGTCACAATCTCTCTGTAAATAACCGGCAGAAAAAACGAATAATAGTCTGGAGAGTCCTCGAGAAGGATAACAACGCTTACATTGGCAAGTTCTGTATCCTCCTCCACATTCAAATGATCTTCGGCATTTTTTATCAGGGCAAGAAGAAGGTCTGAATTCCCGGCCCAGATAAAAATATTGTCAATACAGCTGGAAATATCCTCCCTGTATATATTGGAAACAGCTCGAACGCTTGGGGATAGAATAACAACGGGTAGATCGGGTTTGATTTTTTTTATCTCCCGGCCTGCCACCAGCAGGTCCATATCTTTCAAATGGGGGATAATCAGGACCATGTCAAACTCTTTTTTATAAAGCAGCCCCTGGGCTTCTTTAAAGGAAGACACAGCTGTGATAACAGGGGGGGAACTCAGATTCAATCCGCTGTACTCGTTTATGATCTTGGAGGTAAGGGTGCCCCCCTCCTCCAGGGTAAACATATTATAGGGATTGGAAATGAGAAGAATTGTTTTTACCGAATATTTCATCAGCTTTTGAAACATTTCAGGTCCGTCATGAAATATTCCAGCAAATTTGTTACTTTCCATAAAAAGGCTCTGACATCCAAATCAATTTTAAAGTCAGCCCGAGGGGCCATCGTGTTCACCCCCTGTCAACAGAATGTGAACCCCCCTCAGGCATGAACGGGCAATCAATACATCTTTTTATAAAAATCACAAATTTGTAGGAATTACAATAAAAATATTATTTGATAAAAAGCATCTCCTGGTATGTGGGCAGATCCCAGATATCATCGGCCACCAGAGCTTCCAGACGGTCAGCAGCCTGCCTGACCCTGTCCATGGCCGGCAGAATGTCACTGCAGCAGAATTCCGCCTCTGAAAGTGAGTCTGTATGTTCCTTTTCCATGAGTGTTTCCAGTTCTTCCAGGCCTGCAGTCAGGCGGCCGGTCATTGACAGGGAATCTTTCAGCACTGAATCATCACAGGCCAGTCCCAGTGACTGGGATTTCATGCAGAAATCGGCAAGTTCTGACTGATACCGGACAGCAGCCGGATAAACAATTGTTTTTGCCATTTCCACCGTGGTTTTGGCTTCAACACCGATTTTGAGAATATACTGCTCCAGATAGGTTTCATACCGGCTCTCCAGTTCTTCTCTGGAAAGCACCTTGTATTTGCTGAACATTTCAACCACATCCCCGTCCATAAGGACGGGAAGGGCTTCAGGGGTGGTGCGCAGATTGGGAAGACCCCTTCTGGCGGCTTCTTCCTGCCAGGCTTGTGTATAGTTGTCTCCATTAAAAATAATGGCATGGTGTTTATCCAGGATATCTTTTATAAGGTTTAAAACAGATTCCTTGAGGTTTGAATTTTCTGTCTGCACAGCTGTTTCCAGCCGGGTGGCAATATAATCCAGACTGTCTGCAAAAATCGTATTCATGGCCACAAGTGATCCAGCCACGGACTGCTCTGAGCCCACAGATCTGAATTCAAACCGGTTGCCGGTAAATGCAAACGGACTGGTTCGATTGCGGTCGCCAGCATCCTTTAAAAGGTCAGGCAGGGCATCCACACTGATCTTCATCATCCCGGCTTCCTTTGAACAGGTTTCCGCCCCGTTCTGAATCTGCTTGAATATCTCGGTAAGCTGGTCCCCGAGAAAAACAGACATAATGGCAGGAGGCGCCTCATTGGCCCCCAGGCGGTGATCATTGGAGGCAGAGGCAACAGTAGCCCGCAGCACCTTTGCGTACTTGTGAACGCCCCTGATAATGGCCGCGCAGAACACCAGAAACTGCAGGTTTTCATGGGGTTTGTCCCCGGGGTCCAGGAGATTGCCCTGGGTTTTATTGCCAAAGGAATAATTGCAGTGCTTGCCTGATCCATTGACACCGGCAAAGGGTTTTTCATGGAGAAGGCATTCCATATTATGTTTTTTGGCTGTTTTTTTCAGGGTAACCATGATCATCTGCTGATGGTCGGTTGCAATATTTGCCGTTTCAAACACAGGGGCCAGCTCAAACTGGGCCGGGGCCACTTCATTATGCCGGGTCTTGACAGGAATCCCAAGCTTATACAATTCCCTTTCCACTTCAAACATAAAGGCCAGCACACGGTCGGAAATGGCGCCGAAATAATGGTCGTCAAACTGCTGTCCCTTGGGAGAAGGCGCCCCAAAAAGTGTTCTGCCGGCAGCCTGAATATCCGGCCGTGCCAGGTAAAACTGCTTGTCAATTAAAAAATATTCCTGCTCAGCCCCGCAGGTTGAGGAAACAATGTTTCCTGAGTCATCACCAAATAGCTTTAAAATTCTCTGGGCCTGGGTATTCAAAGCCTGCATGGACCTTAGTACCGGTGTTTTTTTATCCAGGGCCTCTCCTCTCCAGGAAACAAAGGCCGTTGGAATGCATAGGGTGGCCCCGTTAGGACTCTCCATGATATAGGCCGGGCTGGTCACATCCCATGCTGTATATCCCCTGGCTTCAAAGGTCTGGCGAAGCCCTCCGTTGGGAAAACTGGATGCATCCGGCTCCCCCTGAATCAGGGTGATGCCTGAAAATTCGGCCATGGCATTACCGGAAAGATCCGGAACCAGAAAACTGTCGTGTTTTTCTGCAGTTGCCCCGGTCAAGGGGAAAAAAACATGGGCGTAATGGGTGGCTCCTTTTTCAATAGCCCAGTCCTTCATGGCATTGGCCACCACATCAGCCACAGCAGGATCAAGTGTTGAAAAATTTTCAACGGTTCTGCTCAAAGATTTGTAAATATCCTTGGGCAGCCGCTGTTTCATAACATGCATGCTGAACACATTTTTCCCGAACAGGCCTATGGAATTCTCCTTTTTGTACAAAAAAGCGTTTTCCGGTATTCTGCTGCACTTAATGGATCTTAAAATTTCAAACCGTTTACTCATGTCAAATCTCCTCTTAAAAAATTTAAACGCCTGGTTCTGATTTCCTTTGTATTCATACAGGGCAATATCTATACCAGGACATCATATGGTTTTATAACATACTGAAAATAAAGGATATATCAACAGCCTTTATTTAAAGCTAATTTTTAAAAATTACAAATCTATATGTAGTTTTCCCTTGAAATTACATTTTTGTTGTTTAATAAAAAATTTTTTCCATTATTCTTTTAAATTCCTGGTCTTTTCAGAAAAAAACGCGTAAAGTATTGAAGTTACAATTTTGTATTAATCCTTCTTGGATTTTAGACAAAAATGTAATTTAACGCGATCATCAAGTTTTTTGAACAGCTCTGCCCCATGAACGATTTTACTGCCCGGGAAAAGAACTCTTGGGTGGCATACCAATAAAAAATAATGAATATAATAAAGCAGGCATTTTATTTGCATATAAATACCTCGCTGACTTGAATATATAAATCAACCCCTTTGTTGCAACCGGGTTGATGATCATGGGCCGGCCATGCCGGTTCTTAAAATTTAAAATTAATATGGTGATATACAATGTCTGATCATTATCCAGAGCCTGTTGGCATGTACGACCCTGTCAACGAACATGACTCATGCGGTGTCGGGTTTACCATAAACATTGACGGAACAAAGGACCACGGCATCATAGAAAAGGGACTTGAGGTATTAAAAAATCTCATGCACAGAGGAGCCATAGGCGGGGACATGACAACCGGTGACGGCGCCGGCATCCTCTTTCAGATTCCCCATGAATTTTTTAAACATCAATGCGGGGTATCTGGAATTCAACTCAATGATCCAGGGGATTACGGGGTTGGCATGTTTTTTATGCCCAAAAAAGAAAAGGAGCGCAGCCTGTGTATCCGGATTGTAGAAGAAACAGTATGCAAAGAGGGACTAGGCTTTCTGGGATGGCGGGAGGTCCCTGTCAATATCAATGCCATTGCCGGGCAGGCAAAAGATCAATGCCCAATTATCATGCAGTGCTTTATAGATGGAAACACCCTTGACCTGCCCGGTCTCAACAGAAAGCTCTATATTATCCGCAGGTGTATTGAAAACAAAGCCCTTGACTGCTTTAACAACAAAACCTCCTTTTATATACCCAGCCTGTCTGCCACCACTATTGTCTACAAGGGAATGTTTACGGCAAACCAGCTGTCAGAGTTCTACCATGACCTGACCCATGAAGAGATTGTAAGCGCCATGGCTGTTGTTCACCAGAGATACAGCACCAACACCTTTCCCTCCTGGGAACTGGCCCAGCCCTTTCGATTTCTTGCCCATAATGGTGAAATCAATACCATACGGGGCAATCTTAATCATATACGGTCAAGGGAGCCGCTTTTGTCCTCTGACCTGTTCGGCAGCGACATAAAAAAGATCATGCCTGTTGTCAATGAAAAGGGCAGTGATTCTTCCTGCCTGGACAATGTTTTTGAACTGCTCACCCAGGCCGGACGCTCCCCGGCCCACTCAATGATGATGATGGTCCCCCAGGCATGGGGAGAAAAATACCCCCTGGGAAATGACCTCAGGGGATTTTTTGAATACCATGCCGGTATGATGGAACCCTGGGACGGACCCGCTGCCGTTGCCTTTTCCAATGGATTCCAGACCGGAGCCCAGCTGGACAGAAACGGTCTGCGTCCGGCCCGCTACACCATCACAAAAAACGGGTTCATGGTATTTGCATCAGAAACCGGTGTGCTAGATTTTAAACCGGAAGAAATAATGGAAAAAGGCGCGTTAAGGCCCGGGGAAATGATTCTGGTAGATTTTAATAAAAAAAGAATCATGAAAAACAATGAGATAAAAAATCTCTGCGCCAGAAAACACCCCTACAGGAGATGGGTAAAGGAAAATAAAATCAGCATACGGGGCTTTTACGCCGGTATTGACTGTTTTAATCCAGACACGCAGCATATCTTCTTTCGCAAAAAATTATTTGGATATACCCGGGAGGACGAACAGATCATTCTCGCCGCCCTGGCCAGGGACGGACAGGAACCTGTCGGCTCCATGGGAACAGACTCACCCCTGGCCGTGTTTTCAGAAAAAAATCAGCTGCTCTATGCCTATTTTAAACAGCTGTTTGCCCAGGTTACCAATCCCCCCATTGATTCTGTCAGAGAGGAACTGGTGATGTCTTTGATGACGTTTTTCGGCAACCCCGGTAATATTCTTGTGGAACGTCCAAGGAACAGCCGGTTGATAAAAATCAAGCATCCCATTATCTCCAATGAGGATTTAAAGCGGATTGAAGCCCTGAATATTGAAAAATTCAGATGCAGCCGGGTGGCCCTTGAATACCCGGCCGGAGGCGACGGCAGTGTCCTTGAAACCGCTGTTGACGGGATCTGCAGACATTGTGAACACCTGGTTGAAACAGGGATTTCCATCCTCATCCTCAGCGATAAAACCCTCAGTCAAGGCATGGCACCCGTACCTGCCCTGCTGGCTGTATCCGCTGTAAACCAGTTCCTCGGCAAAAAGGGGCTGAGAACCGGATCAGGTATTATCGTGGAAACCGGGGAAGCCAGAGAAGTCATGCATATGGCCCTGCTCCTGGGTTACGGCGCCACAGCTGTCAATCCCTATCTTGCCTTTGACATCATTGCTGCCATGGCAGTGAAAAACACCTTTGACAGGCCCATTGACACGGCCACGGCCATTGAAAACTACATCAAATCCATATGCAAGGGATTATTGAAAATCATGTCCAAAATGGGGATCTCCACATTGAGAAGTTACAGAAGTGCCCAGATTTTCCAGGCTGTGGGCCTGAATGCCGACCTGGTCAACCGGTATTTCCCCAATACCGCCACCCATGTTGAAGGCATCGGCATAAACGAAATTGCCAGGGAAACCAATGAAAGGTACAGGGCCGCCTTTAAACCCTCCCATGACCTCCTCCCCCTTCTTCCCTGCGGGGGAAAATACAATTTCAGAAAAGACGGGGAGCGGCATTTGTTTACCCCCTTTTCCATTACCCGGCTTCAGCAGGCAGCCCAGCACAACGATTACAGTATTTACAAGGAATATGCAAACGCCATAAACAACCAGACCCGGCAGCAGTCCACCCTCAGGGGCATGTTTGAATTTAAACAATGCCACCCCGTTTCACTGGATCAGGTAGAGCCTGAATCTGAAATTGTAAAACGGTTTGTAACAGGGGCCATGTCACTTGGCTCCATCAGCAAAGAAGCCCATGAAACCATTGCCATTGCCATGAACCGGCTCGGGGCCAGAAGCAACAGCGGGGAAGGCGGAGAAGACCCTGAGAGATATCAACTGCTCCCAAATGGGGACAACAGGTGCAGCGCCATCAAACAGGTGGCCAGTGGCCGATTCGGCGTAACAGCAGAATACCTGGTCAATGCCGGAGAGCTCCAGATTAAAATGGCCCAGGGAGCCAAACCGGGGGAAGGCGGGCAGCTTCCCGGCCACAAGGTCAACAGAGAAATCGCCCGGGTAAGGCATTCCACCCCGGGGGTCACCCTTATATCCCCGCCACCCCACCATGACATTTATTCCATTGAAGATCTGGCCCAGCTGATTTTTGATTTAAGAAATATCAATCCAAAGGCAAGAATTTCCGTAAAACTGGTTTCAGAAGCAGGGGTTGGCACCATTGCGGCAGGTGTGGCAAAGGCCCGGGCCGACACAGTCCTCATCAGCGGACATGACGGGGGAACCGGTGCATCTCCCCTTTCCTCCATCATGCACGCAGGCGCCCCCTGGGAACTGGGTCTCAGTGAAACCCAGCAGACCCTGATCCTGAACAATCTAAGAAACAGAATACGCATTCAGACCGACGGACAGCTTAAAACCGGACGGGACGTGGTCATTGCCGCTCTGCTCGGAGCAGAAGAGTTTGGGTTTGCCACCACCGCCCTGGTGGTGCTGGGCTGTGTGATGATGCGGAAATGCCATAAAAACACCTGTCCTGTGGGCATTGCCACCCAAGACCCTGAGATGCGCAAACATTTTAAAGGCCGGCCTGACCATCTGGTCAATTTTTTTACCATGGTGGCAAGGGAGGTCAGGGAGTATATGGCCATGCTGGGCTTTGAAAAAATGGAGGACATGATCGGCAGATCCGATTTGATTGATAAAAACAAGGCAGTTTCCTTCTGGAAATCAAAAGGACTGGATTTTTCTAAAATTTTGTATAATTCTGAAAAAGACGACCCCCTTTCCCGGCGGTTTAACCGGTCCCAGGCAGAGGATCTGGAAAACATCCTTGACAGGGACCTGATAAAAGAAGCTGAGCCCGCCCTGAAGTCAAAGGAAAAGGTGGTAATCCACAAAAAAATATGCAATATCAACAGGGCCGCCGGCACCATGCTTGCCGGAGAAATTGCCAGAAAATACGGCCATGCCGGCCTTAAAGCGGATACCATCACCTGCCGGTTTTCCGGATCAGCCGGACAGAGCTTCGGCGCGTTTGCCGCCAGGGGCATGACCCTTGTTCTCACCGGTGAAGCCAATGATTACGCCGGCAAAGGGCTGTCCGGGGGCAGAATCATTATCAAGCCCAGTACCCGGTCCGATTTCAATCCCCAGGACAATATTCTGGCCGGCAATGTGCTTTTGTACGGCGCCACATCCGGAGAAATGTATTTAAACGGAAAGGCAGGGGAGCGGTTTGCCATTCGAAACAGCGGTGCCACGGCTGTTGTAGAAGGAATAGGGGACCACGGGTGCGAGTATATGACAGGAGGCAGAGTTGTGGTGCTCGGGGAAACCGGGGTGAATTTTGCCGCAGGCATGAGCGGGGGCATTGCCTATGTGTTTGACAGGGATCATAAGTTTGACCAGCGGTGCAATCTGGACATGGTGGACCTGGAACTGGTGGATACCGAAAAAGATATTGATGAACTCTACCAATTGCTGAAACGCCATTATAATTACACCAGCAGTGGTGTTGCAGAGATGATTATCAATGATTTTGAAGCCAATCTGCCCTTTTTCATCAAAGTGTTTCCCATGGAATACCGAAAAATTCTCGGAGAGATGAGTCTGGAAGATCAGGAGACAAAAAGACGGGAGGTGCAGCATGGTTAACCAGAAACCTGAAAAAAAAATAGAGCGCAGAACCCCTGGATACAGACATGTAAAGGAAAGACTGAAAGATTATAAAGCAGTTGAGCTCATGCTGGACAATGATGAGATCCAGGACCAGGCCCGGCGGTGCATGACCTGCGGCACGCCCTTCTGCCACGGATTCGGGTGTCCTGTGGCCAATGTGATCCCGGAATTCAATGAATTTGTCAGCAGCGGCCGATGGAAAGAGGCCCTGTCCATTCTTTTGTCAACCAACGCATTTCCTGAATTTACCGCCCGGGTATGCCCGGCCCTGTGTGAATCCGCCTGTGTTGCCGGTATAAACCATGACCCTGTTGCCATTCGCCAGATTGAGCTGGCTGTTATTGAAAACGGATTCAGCCGGGGATATCTTCACCCAAGACCTCCGGCAGTCTATCATGACAAACGGGTGGCTGTCATCGGGTCCGGCCCTGCCGGACTGGCTGCTGCAGAACACATCAACCGGGCCGGGTATAAAACCACTGTGTTTGAAGCAGCACAAAACCCGGGCGGAATTCTTCGCTACGGCATACCGGATTTCAAACTTGAAAAATGGGTGGTGGACCGACGGATAAATTTAATGAAACAGGAAGGGATACTCTTTGAGACGGGTATCCATGTTGGTGAAGATATTTCCTTTCATTACCTTGACAGCCGGTTTGATGCCGTGTGCCTGGCCTGCGGCGCCCAAACGCCCAGGGATCTTGATGTGCCGGGCAGAGACCTGAAAAATATCGTTTTTGCCATGGACTTTCTCGTGGCCCAGAACAAACGCCTGAACCATGAGCCTGTTGAACCAGAAAAGAACATTACCGCCAAAGGGAAATCCGTGGTGATTATCGGAGGCGGAGACACGGGATCTGACTGCCTTGGCACGGCCCTGCGCCAGGGGGCAGAAGAGGTGGTTCAGCTGGAAATCATGCCAAAACCCCCTCTTAACAAACCAGATGCGTCCCCCTGGCCGACCCATCCCATGGTGCTCAAAAAAACCCATGCCCACGAGGAAGGCGGAAAACAACTGTGGTCCGTTACCACCAAAGCCTTTACAGGGAAAAACAACGTTGTTGAAAAAATGTCCTGTGCTGAAGTGGAATGGGAATACCAGGGAAACCGGCCCAGAGGATTTGTGGAAAAAAAAGGAAGCGACTTTGAATTAAAAGCGGATCTGGTCATCCTTGCCATGGGATTTACAGGTCCCGGCAGAAATAAAATTGTTGACACCCTTAACCTGGAACGGGATGAAAGAAGCAATATAAAAGCAGACCAGAATCATATGACCAGCAGCAGGGGGGTATTTACAGCTGGGGATATGAATACGGGGCAATCCCTGGTTGTCTGGGCCATTGCCAGCGGACAGCAGGCTGCATCAGGAATTGTTAATTACCTTGA
>JAWOEJ010000235.1:0-3627 GCA_046482845.1 Desulfobacteraceae bacterium
ATCCAGTTTTAGGAACCGTGAGTCAGAAACACTGCCCCGATTAGAGGGGATTAAGACTCGAGTCAGTGACCCGTTTTTCTTGATGTTCAATAACGTCAGAAACACTGCCCCGATTAGAGGGGATTAAGACTGCCGGTTCCAGCCATCAGCCGGAACCTTTATCGTCGGTCAGAAACACTGCCCCGATTAGAGGGGATTAAGATATTTACAACCACACAACCAGGAGAACTAATACAGGAGATTTTCAAATGGGTTTTGCCTACATTATAGCAGTGATTCTGGGAATTATTGCAGGGTGGTATTGGTACAAGCGCGTTGATGAGCCAAGGGAGAAGATGTTTGAAAGAATGCGCCGCAAACATAACCTGCATCAGGAACATCCTGAAAAAATCGTTTTTGATGAACACAGAGACGGCACATGCCACAGTACGGACAAATCATCAGACGATTTTGAGATTTTTGACAGATAGGTTAAGGGGATAAAATAAAATGGATTAAAAAAATTTGCCCATGCGGATAAAAAAATTGAAAATTTCGCATCCAAAGCCGTAGTCTTATTTAGAAGACAAAGAACACCAGATTTTAATACGAGCAAATGGAGGATGCTATGGTTGCCTTAGGTTCCGCTGCAAAAATTATCCACAGGGCAAATACCGGTGCAGACAATATCAATTTTGCCGGCCGGGAAAAAGCAAATCACTTGGCAAACAGGGAAGATCTTTTCAGCGATCAGTTTCTTTCGCTTGATGAACTTGTTTCTCCAAAGAGTGAAGCGGTTAAGCAGTCCAGTAAAAAGATCAAGGACGATATTGCTGAGCTTACGCAAAACAAGAAATGGGAGGATATCATCTCCCTTTATCATCCTGTTGAAGAAAAAATGCCTGATCTTGTAAAGGCAGGACAGGAAGGATTTATCCGTCAGAAAATCGCCTTTGCCATGGGACAGCTCAAACGGTTTGACGATGCCATCAAAGAGCTTTTGACCTGCGTTAAAACCGATCCTGATAATTTTTACGTCAGAACTTCCCTGGCTTATACAGCCTATGATTCTCTCTACTGTGCTAAAAACAGGGAGATCTTTCTGGCAGGAGAGGAAAAGGCAAAACGCATTGAACTTGCCCACACCCATTTTCGTAAAGCCCAGGAAATCAGGCCCGACGGGGTGACCAATTTTTACCGCCAGGCCATGCTGTTCAGCCAGATCGAAAACAAAGCAAACAACGCGCTGCCCCTGTTTCAGAAAGCCTGTCACAACTGGGAAACCCTGGACGATGAAGAAAAATCCCGTCGTCACCAGGAAAAAAAGAACTATATCAAGTCCCTTTACAGGCTTGGCAGTCTTCTGCTCAAGAACGGGGACAGCACCGGCGCACTGGAACGGGTGAATGCATGCCTGGCCCAGGACGAAAAAACCAATTATGTGTCTTTGCCGTTTAAATACTTTGCCCTGGGCAAAGTCCAGTTTAATCTCGGCGACTACGAAAAAGCACGGGACGCGCTGCTTTTTGCCAACCAGAGCGGTTCAAAACAAAAATATGATTTTATTGTGGAACTGCTTGCCAGAACTTATCTTGCACTGGGAAAAACGGATAAAGCCCTGAATATTATTGAAACAATTCCGGAACGGATGAGAAGACCCTACTTTAGGTGGACAGAAGCAGATGCGTTCTGTGCGCTGCAGAAGTTTGACAGGGCAGTGCAGGTGTTAAAGCAGTCCATGGAGAGAGACGGGCGGTCCAAACACAAGAGCCTGATCCGTCTGGTAAAGATTGCCTACCTCCAGCGGGATTTTAAAGGCGCCCTGGAATACGCTGCAGAGGCTTCGGCCTTTTTCCAGGAAAAATGGAACAATCCATACAGCGAGGGAATGTTCTGGCAGGCCCTGGCAGCTTTCCGCCTTGGTGATCACCCCAGGGCAGAACAGCTTGCCCGCGAACTGCAGCAGAACTGCATGTTTTATCCCAAACTGGACAGGCTGCTGGCCATGATTGAAACAGAGAAAAACTAAAAGGACTGCCCCATGGCGCACACCGCATTACCCAAAAAAGAGAAGAGCAGGGGAGCGGATTACACCCTGCTGCTTCAAAAGCTTGAAAATGCTGTTCTTCATTCCAGCGAAAGCACCAGAACAACAGAAACCTTGAAAAACAAGGAAGTGTGGCAATCCCTTGAAAAAGAGAACCGGTTAAAATGGGCATCCCTTGCCCAGATTGCAGGGGAGATCGAGACAGCCCTTGAGGTGTACAAATCACTTACCCTCTCCCATCCGGACTATGAAACGGGGTGGGAAGAGTACCTTGAGCTGCTCTCCATTCTTGACAGAAACGAGATGCTTGCCGCTGAGATTGCCAGGGCTTCCCAATACCTGACCAAAGAACAGCTCAAGGGATGGCAGCAGCAGATAAAAAAGAGTCTGCCGGCAGACGGCCGGGAGGGTTCAGAGATGAAAACCGCCCAGGCCCCCTTTGAAAAAATGATTTGGCAAAGGGAGCTCATGGCGCTTTTTCTCGATCTTTTTTCCGGGCGGGAAGATGTTTTTGCCCGGCAGTGGGCTGACAAACAAGAAAACAAAAGCGGGTATGTGCCGGTTCGCCAGCCCTTTAGCATCAATGATCTGGAGGATCATATCAACGGCCGGAAAACCTGCGGTATCTATATTCTACAGTCAGATTCCAGGGTGAAGTGCGCGGTGATTGATGCGGATCTGCTGTCCGAGTACAGATCAGGAAAAATTACCAGGGAAAAAAAGACCCAGATAAAGCGGGAGCGCTCGTATATGATTTCAAGGATACGGGAGAGCTCCCTTGAGCTGGGGTTAAAACCCCTCATTGAATTCAGCGGATTCAAGGGCTTTCATTTCTGGTATTTTTTCAAGGCGCCGGTGGATGCTTCCCTGGCCAGGTCCATTGTTACCCAGATCGCAGATCCGGTAAACAGTGATCTTGCCACGTTTGATCTTGAAGTGTTTCCCAAGCAGGGAAAGCTTTCAGGCAAGGGGCTTGGAAATCTTGTAAAGCTGCCGCTGGGTATTCACCGTTTTTCAGGCAAAAAATCCTTTTTTGTTGAATGTCCAAAACAGGATCTGGATTCTCAGCTTTATTTTCTAAAAAAAGTAGAACCTGTGGATCTCAACGATGTCAAACAGGTGTCACAGGAAAAGGCCAAAGATCAGGTAGTGCTTCATCCCAGGATGGAAGGGTTTGCCAGGGAGTATCCGGAATTGTACGCCCTGGAGAAGAAGTGTCCGCCGCTGGGCCAGATCATTGCTTCGTGCCGGGAGAAAAGGCCCATGTCGGTCCGGGAGGAGAAGGTCCTTTTCCAGACCATAGGGTTTCTGCCTGCGGGAAAAAGACTGATGCACTATTTGATGGCCTTCAACCCTGAATACAACCCCCATATGGTTGATTTTCAGCTGAGCAGGTTAAGGGGAACCCCCCTTGGCTGCCGGCGTATTCACTCGCTTCTCTCGTTTACCGGCAGTTTCTGCGAACTGGAACCCGGCATAGAAGCGTATCTTCACCCCTTACTCCATCTGGAAGCGTGGAAAAAGATGGCGGAAAAAAAAAACTTAAAAAGCCGGAAGGTTGAAAATCTCAACGATGCCCTGGAAAATTTGCAGTGTGCCAT
>JAWOEJ010000399.1:0-3980 GCA_046482845.1 Desulfobacteraceae bacterium
AGCAAGGCGATGCAGGTGTGGCTGCCGATGTAGCCGGTGCCGCCGGTGACGAGTATGGAGGTCATTGGATTATTTTTGTCCATGGTAATATAAAAAAGGCGAAGGTCAAAAGCGTTTGCCCACGGAATACACGGAAAAGGGCGGAAAAAGGGCAAAGTCAAAAGCGAAAAAGCAAAAACATATTTAGCCTGCGGCGGAAGGTCAAGGGCAAAAGGGCGAAAGCAAAAACATATTTAGCCTGCGGCGCAAGGTCAAGGGCAAAAGGGCGAAAGCAAAAGCATAACATATTTTTTTAATTCCAGGCAAAAGGTGATAAGCTCATCCGCATCCTGTTCGCTGGCAACCCCGATCTGATCGTATTCAACAATATTCCGTCTGGACCTGCACACATCATGCCGGCGCAGCCACCTGTTTTCAAGCCATTGCTGCAAAGTCATTTTCGTCACCGATTATAAAAAGCCTGGGCTCTTCGCAGATTCTATTGACAAAAGGTTCGCCAGCTCTTTTGCGACCGGCAAAATTCTCCTCACTCATGCAATGTGGATTTATCTCCCGATTCAACTTATCTGAAAGGCCGCTCAACATGCCGGTCAACTGTCTCAGGCTCACATCTCCCACAACCATAAGATCGATATCACTTGAAGCGGTCTCTTCTTTCCTGGCAACAGATCCAAAAACAAACGCATACTTGATCGAATCAGAGTCGATTAAAGCCGCCTTTAGAATGTCGACAAGGCCATTTGTTTTGAGAACAAGATTCTGCAAGTCGGGATACAACGGATGTTTTTTGTTGGCCTGAACATAAACCCTGTTGCCGTCTTTTTTTTTGGTCAGCAGTTCAAGACGCAGAAGTTTTTTCAATTCAGCCTGGATGGCGCCGATGGAAAAACCGGAGCGTCTTTCCAGGTCACGCATATAAAATTCTTCGCCTTCAACAGTAAAAAGCAACCGGAATATGGCGGCCCTGATTCGGGAAGATAATATTTCAGATAAAATATCCATATTGTATGCTTATACCATACAATAGACCTTTTTTACCAAACGTTTTTGGTTATTCGTTAATCGTTATTGGTTAAGGGCAAAGGGGCAAAAGACAAAAAGGTATTCGTTTTGAGGTCGGTGGCGTTAAGATACAAACATTCGTGTCCAGCATATACATGCTGTGGTCATGATCCCTCTTTATTTCAAATTCTTAAATCATTGCAACCGACATATTGACAGAGGTTGTTGATGACCTCTGAAAACACATCTTCTTTAATTGATCCATAGTGCCTTATCACAGTTGATGTGCTTAAAGTGAAAATTTTATCATACCGGATCCAGCTTTTTTGCGGCAGAAATCCGTCTCTCATGTCAAGGGATTCAATGCTTACCGCATTATCCTCTGTCAAAACAGAAGTGATGGCCAAGCCCATGAAATCCCCTCGAGAATCTGCCTCAGTCAGGACAAGGACAGTTTTTTTCGGCTTGCCAAATCGGAAAATGGAAATGGCAGTCCGATAATATCACCGGGGTTACAGGTCATTCCAGACGTCATCTTCGCTGCTGCTCCAGATTTGATCCATTACAGGTTCCTGTGCATTTTTCAATTCATCCGTCCATGTTTCTTCCAAACCATGTTTCATCTCAATGTAGCCAATGAAATCCAAAATTTCTTTCGCAAGCGGTTCCGGTAGCTTCAACGCTTTTTCAAATATTTTTTGCGCGGTTGCCGTCATGGTTAAAATCCTTGATTTGTGTTTTTGACTCTGAACTTTTCAGGATCATAATAAGCCTTTAGGATGTGATTTGCAATAGAGCAGGGCTTCGAAGTTAAAAGAGTCAAAGACGAAGGTCAAAAGCATTGCCCACGGAATACACGGAAAAACACGGAAAAAGGGCGAAAATCAAAGGCAAAAAAAGCAAGGGCGAATTTATGCCTGCGGCGCAAGATCAAGGGCAAAAGCAAGGGCAAAAGGCAAAAAACAAGGGCAACGGCGAAAGCGAATTTATGCCTGCGGCGCAAGGGCAGAAGCAAGGGCAACGGCGAACGTCAAAAGCGAAAAAGAGTTGAAGATGCTTGTTTCAGAGACGTTAGATGTCCACTAAGTGGGGCATTGGTATTCGCCCTGCCCTCCCAAGGAAAAAGGAATTTATTATAATGTCTCACCATTGGCACAGGGGAAGCAAAAAGGTTTTAAATCAACTGCGATTTCAGATATTGCCTGCAATAAGTTTTGGTTCATATTCGCAGGTAAAAAGTGATTGCAGTGGAAAATTTTTGGAAGTATTAAGTATTTCAATGCCTACAATTCTCCCTTCCTCCGCAAGATCAAGGTTTACACCTTCGGCCACCTCGATCACTCCTATCGGAGTTTCATCTGAAAGCTGCAGATAAGCAGCATCCACTTCCTGATCATAATAAATTTTCATTATTTAAACCCCCTTTTAAGCGGATATGCCGTTATTATAGTAATTATACCGCTTGCACAGGAGAAAACAACCTTTATCGGGTATCCTTGCCGGCTGAATTTCGTTTTACTGATGATTTCGTTTTTTCCTTCCGGAAAATCAAGCTCCGGGTTCTGCAATGTAATAACAAACGCGACATCATCACGAGACAGATCGTACGGCGGATTTATGCCTGCGGCGCAAGGGCAAGGGCAAAGTCAAGGGCGAAAGCGAATTTATGCCTGCGGCGCAAAACAAGGGCAAAAGCAAGTGTGTGTTTATGTCTGGGGCAGAGGGCAAAAATTAACGTTTAGATGAATGCAGCGGCTTCCTGGGATCTTAGCCGACCGGGTTGAAATTGTGAAGGACTATTATGTTTTAAGAGCGATTTTTATAGGCTGCCACAAAATTAAAGGGCGGAATATACAGCGGAGAAAGGCCAGCCCGCCGGGTCAAATCACTGATAAATTCTCGCAAATAGGGCAGAATAATTGCGGGGCAGTTAACGTTTTTCAGCATGTCGAACTGCTTTTCGTCGGGGGTACCGGCTAACTCAAAATGCCCCGTCATTTCCGCATCAATAGTACACGGGAATGTATCATCGCCGGCAACGACGGACAGGCTAACCATCAGCGTATTGCGCTCTTCGATGTATGTGGCATGCCAATTCAATTGTACCGGCACTTCAATTTCTTCATCAACTCCGATGCTGTCCTGGTTGTATGCAAAATTTGCCCTTAACAGGGATATATCATAAATTTTGAAGTGCACCATTTCAGCCATTTATGAACATCCATTTACCAGGCTGTCGTCATCAAAAGTGTCGCTGCCGCTTACCATGCGTTCCCTGATGATTGTCTGCCGGCTGCGGTTTTTCATAACTGCGTTCAGGTGGATTACATTATCCTGGTCCATAGGATATTGTCCGCCTATCACACGTATACTTTCCGGGTAATGGTCGAGTAATCTCAGCAAATGGTCCATCGCCCGGCCTTGGGTAGCCTGGCCGTTTTCGTAGCGTGCAAAATTCTTCTCCCCCACCTTGAGAATTTGTGCCAACGCCATCTGCGTATATCCGAGTTTTTGCCGGATTTTTCTGATTTCTTCAGAAGTCAATAAGCCATCTATTTGCCTTCGCGAATCCGTTAATTTTTTATCAATTTCCTTTTGGTCTCCAGCATCCAGAAACTCTTCACCGCATTCAGAGCAGGTATAAACCGGTCTTACAAAAGAGCGAACATGGCCTTTATAATCAAAGTCAATGCTTTTTTTATCGACAGATAATTGTCCGCATTCGCATACTGGACAAAGCATCCCGTTTTCAAATTTCATATCTACCTTACAGATTTTATGATTATTATGGTGGGTTTCGGCCTTGAAAAAATCCTTTCTCTCCAATGTTAAAAAAAAACGAACGATTTCTTCTTCGGAATAGCCAAGCGAATCAGCTCCTTTAAGGGCACCCAAGGCAATTTTACGGGTGCTGTCTGACTGGATTAATTGTTTTGCCGTATCCAGGCTATACGCTGGCTTTCTTTTAATCAATGGAA
>JAWOEJ010000064.1:0-7062 GCA_046482845.1 Desulfobacteraceae bacterium
GAGAAGTCAGGCGCAGCCAGGGTCGGAGTGGACGACCTGCTCCTGCATATCACAGGAGGCGTGAGTGTCGATTTTTTAAAAGCTGAAGGCGAACAGGTCAACAAGGGTGATCTTATCGCCACAGTTACCAGTGGCGACCGGAAGTTAAAAATTGCCTCGCCCATCTCAGGAGAGATCCGCAAGCTCAATGCGGATGTAGCGGGGATTGTACTCAATATACCGGGTACACGCCAATAAATACCTTTCTTCCATGATAAATGACGCAAACCGCCCCTGCCATAAATGACCGCGCCAACCTTCCCTGAAATTAATCATTCTCGTATATCGCCTGTGTGCTTCCCCCATGGCCAGATTTAATCCATCCTTGGTTTCCGGAACGGCAATCAGGTGGATGTGATTGGGCATCAGGCAATACGTCCATATTTCGACTTTATATTTCAGGCACCATTCCGACATGAAAACCAGATAAGTTTTGAAGTCCTGATCGCTGAAAAATGTCTGTTGCCGTCTATTCCCCCTTTGTGTAATGTGATGAGGGAAACCCGGAACCACTGCCCTTGCCATCCGTGCCATGGTAAGAATTTAAACAAATGCTTTAATTTCTGTCAATAAATAAGTATGGTGTCAATAAATAAGTATGGTCTCCCAAAATTAACACTGGTATTTTTCAAAACTTTGCCAGAAATTCCAAGTTATGTTCTCTCCAATTTTCAGGCTTTGATTTTTGTCTTGACTTAAATTCGTCCCCCTGATACTCGACTATCAAGTTTTTAGGAACTTTGCTCAAATTCAAGGCGGAAACAATTTTTAACCGGAGGAATCTACAATATATTTTGAGGATTAAAAATTGTTTCCAACGCCGAAGTTGGGCAAATTAACAAAAACTTGATCATCGAGTGATACAAGCACAACATGTTGTGCTTGTATCAGGGGGCTTAATCTTTTTAAACTTTGGGGATTTTCAATACTTTCAGAAAGCAAGTTCTTATCCCAAATAACTTTAACATCATTTTTATGGAAAATATGCGGATCAATAAAGTATGGTCCATGTTATCATTGGCAGCATTGGCAACCATTGCTCTGGGGGTTGCTTATCTGATAGCGCGTACCCTGTTTTTTCTCAGTCTTGGCGGTGCCTGGTACGAAAAGACGATCGGATTATTCCTTCTTTTTTCAGAGTTGTTTATTTTGACTCATGGTGTCGGGTATTCGCTGCAACTTTTACGGGTGGCTGCCAGGGATCGATCCCTGATGCCCCCGCTGCCGGAACTTCCCGCACACCCGCCACCGGTGGCCGTGATTGTGTCATCTTTCAAAGAGCCGCTGGACGTCATTGAGCAAACGCTGGTCAGTTTTTACAACCTGTCCTATCCGAACAAGCATCTTTACCTGCTGGATGATACGCGGTATGACAATGTCCCCTTGGAAGATACAGAGAAAATGCAGATATACCGACATGCGGTGGATGTCCTGGCAAAGCAGGTCGGCGTCAGCCTGTTCCGTCGCAAGTGGCACGGTGCCAAGGCAGGTATGATCAATGATTTTCTGGATTTCAGCGCCGGCCGGATCCGCCCGGATTTTCAGTTTACAGGCATTTCGGGTGAAACCCAGCCGGCTGATTTTAAATACCTGGTGGTATTTGATGCCGACCAGAATCCGTTTCCAAATTTTCTTGAGAAGCTGGTGGCCCGGATGGAAGCAGAGCCTGATCTGGCGTTTATACAGACACCGCAGTATTATACCAATTTTCAACGAAACCGTGTCGCCCGGGCCGCCGGGCTGCAACAGGCCATATTCTATGAATTTATCTGCGAAGGCAAAAGCACAAAAGACGCCATGTTCTGCTGTGGTACGAATGTGATATTCCGACGGCAGGCACTGGAGAGTGTCGGCGGTTTTGAAGAAAATTCCGTCACCGAAGATTTTGCCACATCTTTGAAACTGCATGCCGGAAAATGGCATTCTGCTTATTCAAACAATACACTGGCATTCGGACTGGGTCCGGAAGATCTGGGTGGATACCTCAAACAGCAGTTCCGATGGGCACTTGGAACCATTGGCATGCTGCGCGAATTGTTCAGGAATTTTTTCCGTCACCCGCTGATGATGAGCCCGGCAAAATGGTGGGAATACTTGCTGTCCAGTACATACTACCTGATCGGTTGGGCGTTCCTTACGCTGATTCTCTGTCCGATTCTGTATCTGATTTTAAACGTACCGTCCTATTTTGGTCAGGCGCACTTGTTTTTGCTCTTTTTTGCACCTTATGTCGGCGTAACGCTGCTGGTTTTTTTCTGGACCTTGCGCCAGCGTAATTACAGCGCCAAAGACGTAATTATCGGACAATTGCTTGTGGCCGTGGCGTTTCCGGTATATCTGAAAGCGTCGGTTTACGCCATTCTAAATAAACCCGGTTCTTTTGTCGTGACCCCGAAAGGCAGCAGCAATGCCTTGCCGCTGACGTCACTGTGGATGCAGCTTGGGTTGGCTTCTCTAAATATTGCAGCTATTGTCTGGGGCCTGCACCGCCTGTTTTATGAAAACGTTTCCGTTCTGGGCATAGGTGTAAACATCATCTGGTGCCTGTATCATTTTTCCATGCTTTCAGCCGTGCTTTATCTGAATAGTCCAGAGGAGGAAAAATGACTATTTTTTTGTTCTGGCGAGTGGTGCCGTCACTGACGGGTTTTTTTCTTATGATTTTGATTCTGACGACTGCGGGTAGATGCCACAGCGAAACGAGCTGGCCCCTGCATCCGGAAACGGCCAATGCCGGACTACGGTGGGGTGTGGCGCTGGACGGATACCCCATAACGCGTGACCGATTGGCGCAGGCGGCAGCCGAAACCGGACGACATCCGGCCATAGTTGTTTTTTTTATGGCATGGCCGCAACAGGGAGATGTACCGGGAGAGTTTCCTCTGAATACCCTGGAGGTAATGCATTCCGCCGGTGCATTGCCATGCCTGACCTGGGAGCCCATGTGGCTGGGTATGAACGGCAGGGAACATGTCATCCCTGCATCCGACATCCTTACCGGACAGTATGATGTTTATCTAAAAACTTTTGCCAGGGAACTGGCCCGGTGGGGATACCCCCTGATTATCAGATTTGCGCATGAAATGAATCTGTCGCGGTATCACTGGGGCGGCAGTTTGTCTGACTATGGGCCTGCCAGCCCGGAACGCTATCGGCAGATGTTCGCCTATGTGGTTGATATCTGCCGAGATCAGGGTGCCGATAATATATTATGGGCATTCTGTCCCAATGCCGAATCAGTGCCGCAGGCCGACTGGAATCAAATTGCCGCGTTTTATCCGGGAGATGATGTGGTGGATATCTTCGGGATTGACGGCTATAACTGGGGCACTAGCCAGACCTTGGCAGAACATGGCTGGCGCAGCCGCTGGCAAAGCTTTCAGGAAATATTTTCACAGCCACGGGTACAATTGCGCGCGCTGAATTCACATAAACCGCTGATCATATTTGAAACCGCCAGTGTTACCGCCGGTGGAAGTCAGGAACAATGGGTCGATAACGCTTTGAAAACGGCCAGTGAATGGAACCTATCTGCCTTGATCTGGTTTCAGGCCCTCAAAGAAAACGACTGGCGCATACAACCCCCAGCACGGCAGCTCCTTGAAAATTTAGAAAAAAATATTCCTTCGAAATCCGGAGATTAAGCAATGCATAAAATCGAATTGCTCAATGAACTCAAAGAGGCTATCCGAACCGAGGAAAGCGCTTCCGCAATTTATCTGACACATATTCATGCCATCACGGAACGTGTCGGAATTAAAAAAAATCAGACGATAGAAAAAATTCGGTCCGAACTGGAGAATCTGATCAAAGAAAATAATCGTCACCGGAGGCTGTTGGAAAAACTTATCGAGATGATTGATAAAGAGGATCGAGATGATTGGTAAACAGGACTGGCTGGAAATGGCTGAACAGATCCGTCTTATGGAAGAAAAAATGGCATCAACTTATAAAACGCTGGCGGCAACGGTTGAAGATCCCCGGCTGCGCAACACATTAACAACGCTTTACCATGAGGAAAAAACCCATGTGGCTGTCGTTGAGCGAATGAAACGGCTGATTGACCGTGGATAAAGTCCGGCAGCCTCTTTATTTTTCCGGCTTTCTGCTGCTGGTGATTGTATTGACATCACTGGCGTACCATTGGATCAGGGGGGATCATGTTTCTCTGACCCGGGCGGATCGGCTGTTTGAACATGGTGACCTGGTTGCAGCTCAGCCAGTCTATGAAAAACTGGCGGCAAAAGGATTTTTAAACGAAAAAAAACAGTTCCGTCTGGCGGAATGCTATTTTGCAACCGACCGCCCGGAAGATGCCCTGCAGATACTGAAGGAACTGGTGAAAGCTTCCGATATCAACACGATATCGATGCGACATCGGCTTGCAGAAATAAATTTACAATATGGGTGGTATCAGGATGCCCTCCGGGAATATCAGGCGTTGATCAATATGAAACCTGAAAACCGCTCGTATCGGATAGGTTATGCGCGCGCCCTTGCCTGGATCGGCAATTTTGAAGACGCGGTGGTCGAGTATCGAATTTTACTGGGAGAAAAAAATGAAAGAATTTTGGATTAAGTATCCACCTGCCTGTCAATTGGTTGTGGGCTGCCTGCTCGTTTTTCTGACTGCCGGGCTTAGGCCCCTGTCTGCTGCCCAGTCCGTGCCGGCGGTGCCGGAAATTACAGCCTCCGGGATTTCAGATCAAGAGGTGCCGGATTGGGTTGCCCGCTGGGAGCTGGCCCGCTGTCTGGCAATTTTGAAACGGTATGACGAAGCAATCGCCGATTACCGGTCGCTGCTCCGGGAAAAACCGGATCTGGAAAAAGCACACATCGAGCTGGCCCAAGTGCTGCACTGGCATGGGCAAGGTGCGGCGGCCGCCGAACTTTTGAAAGAGGTTGCCAAAGACAGCCTCGGTCCACAGGAAAGACTTCTGCTGGCTGACATTTATGTGATCCAGAAAGAATACGCCAAAGCCGAACCCTTATATCGGGATGTTTTGAAAGAAACCCCTCAGGATCATCGAACCCGGTTGAAATTGGCAGAGATGCTCAGCTGGGATAAAAAATATACGGCATCTTTGACCGAATATGAGAAATTGCTGAAAGCAATGCCCGAGGATATTCAAATCCGGCGTAAATATGCAATGGTGCTGATCTGGGATGGTCAGCACGAGAAAGCCGTTCCAGAGTTGAGAAGAACGTTGAAATGAAAAAACAGCCTGTGACAAATCCGGTCAGGTCCCATTCCGAGCTGTGCGTGAAAACCGCCATAATGTCATGCGGTATCATTTTGTTTTCAATGGTTTTGACCAAAACAATCCTGGCCATGTCTTCTGATAACAGGGTTTTTCATGACATTACCAGTGATAGTCTGGTGCCGGCGGAACAGGCGATTTCTGATTTTGAAGCACGCCTGGCGCTGGCAAGAGCACTGGTCGCCACTCCGGGCCGCCACCGGGAAGCCGCAGAAGAACTGGAAATACTGCTTCAAATGAGCCCCGAAGATCATACATTATTAGTGGAACTGGCAGATCTAAATATTTCTTTAGGCCGGTATCGTGTCGGACGCGATCTGTATGTGGCGGCACTTTCCAAGCCGGGCGGAGATATTGAGGCCATCCGTGAACGCCTGGCTGCCCGTCAGCTGAAGTGGGGCGATTTTTATTTATCGGAAGCATACTGGCGGATGCGATGGCAGCAATTTCCGGATGACAGTAAGGCCGGGTTAAGACTGGCGGCGGCACTGCTTGGTTCGGACCGTTATCATGAAGCCACCGCGGTCTATCGAAAATTGGTCAGTCAGAATCCCCAACTGGCCCCAGGGTGGCTTGGACTGGCGGATGTTGCGATGCTGCAACGACAGTTTGAAGAAGCGCTGAAGGCAAGTCGTGTCCTGGAAATGATCCCGGGTCAGCAAACACAGGCGGCATTGATAAAAGGCCGATCCTTGTACCGCTTGAATCGTATTGATGCGGCAGCGGCAGTTTTTGCGGACATCAAAGGGGATGCCGGGGAAATTGCTGAAGCCCATTTACGACGTGGCGTTTTGCTGGCAGACTCCGGTAAAAAAAACGAAGCAAAAAAATGGTTTGTTGATGCACTTCAGCTTCGTCCTGATTATGTTGAAGCGGCTTATCGCCTGGCCGGACCGGATACGGTGTCTTCAGATACTTTTTTGGAACAGCTGTTACAAGCCGGGCACGATGCTGAGACTCTCTGCCGCTGGGCAGAACTTTATACAGCGGATGGCCGTTATAAAACAGCTCTGGTTATTTATGAAACGGTTCTGGAGAGTGAGCCGGAATATTTTCCTGCAGCCGAAGCCAGGGCATTTGTACTGGCCGTATCGCATGAATATGAACACGCGGCCCGGGCTTACTCCAGGCTGTTAGACGATTTTCCTGAAAACCGGAAATTGCTGGTGGGTCTGGCCCGCGCCTTGGCCTGGGGTCAGGCGTATGAAGCCAGCCTGAAGATGTATGACCGGCTTGCCGAGCTGCAGCCCGCAGATCTGGTTGCCCGGAAAGAGGCAGCCAGGGTGGCATTCTGGGGTAAAATGTATGAAAACGGACGGGATCCCGATATTGCCCGAATTGCCGTGAAAAAAAAGGACCGTTTGTTCCGCTGCCGGGGCAGGCACCCACCAGCCGGATATCTCAACTCCGTCGGAAGTGCCGATGCTAACCGATTCGTACGGAATTCCGATGTCCACCGGCGTTTTGGTGATTTCACCGGACGGGTAATATATCATGCCGGTGACGCATCCTGAGATCATCATGGCGGCAAAAAGTATTCCGAGAGCGGCGGTTGTTTTGTGTCGCATTATCCTGAATCTGTGAAGGGGAAAGACATTGTTTATGAATGTAAACGGGCCTTGACTTTACAACTTGTTTTGATAGTATCCTTCTTGTACCATTTTTCAATGCATTCGGATCCGTGGAGCTCGTCCAGGGGTCACAGGTCGAACAATCGGAAACAAACTGCTCTACGATCACGTACTGTAAATCGTAATCAAAC
>JAWOEJ010000083.1:0-9389 GCA_046482845.1 Desulfobacteraceae bacterium
TCTCAAAACAAATACGAAGATCAGGAGCAGGTCCAGGACAAAAAAGATATCCTGCACTTTGAATAACTGCCTGGCTATGACCTTGACAGGCCGGAAACCCTGACCCATTACCATGTCACTCAGGCTCAGATAGTTGCCGAAATACCTGTTATACCAGATGTTTGACAGGCAGAAAAATGTAAAGACACACAGAAAGCCAAAAGCAAGGTTTCTGAATTTTCTGTTTTCATACAATGGCAGTGCATACAGGTATAAAACCAGAAACAGAACCAGATTCTTTACCACCAGGCCGGTAATAAACGGCACCTGATATATGACCACTGACAGGTAATTGTATTTGAACAAAAAACCGATCAAAAAAGACCAGACGGCAATCCATTTCCGGTAATCAATAAAAGATTTACGCAACAGGGCAACCATGGTTTTCAGTCTAACAAACGGGCATGCATGCGTCAACTTGTTTCGCCCCCCATATAAACCTTATTTTTACTCGGTTATCAAGTTTTTATGGAAGGGCCGATTAAGAGCTCCCAGCGGTTGCCTGTCAGGAACATTGAGAACCAAAGGAGATCAGACTTTTTCCCTGCCAGGCGTTGCGACAATCAAGCTGTTTGAGGACCAGTGGCCGCAGGTCGCCGATTTTTAGCCTGGCAGGGAAAAAGTCCTCCGTCGGTCGCTGTTCCTGACAGGCAACCGCTGGCGGTATTCAAAAAACTTGATAACCGAGTATAAATGAAAGGCTATTGTCTGTCCGGACTTAAAAACAACTCAGTTCCCCCAAAACCGTTATAACCAGGAAAAGGAATATCCGTGACTCGAAGACCAAGAGGCAAAAAAGCCCAGCCAATCAAAAGGAGAATGGGATATGGACCAAACATTTACAGCTATTGTGCGTAAAAGCAAATTGGAATACATCGCTATTTGCCTTGAACTCAACTTAAGTGCCCGCGGCGACACCCTTGCTGATGTTGAAAAAAATCTTAGATCAGCAATTGAACTCTACATGGACGATGTGCAGCAGCATCCGGAAACAGTGGTTGAATCCGTTTCCAGTAGTGATCTTATTGAATTCATCAAGGATACAGAACCTGATTGGTACAAGGCACCAAAGAAAGGGTTGATCCTGCGTCCTTTGGAAATACACGAGGTTCCCTCTTATGCTTAAATTTCCTTCCATCACTCCGTCCTCGGCGTCACCTCTTTTTTCCCATCCAAACCCCTGGGCTGTTATGGGGATGGCGGGGCTCTCTTTACCCCGGACGATGCCCTGGCGGAAAAACTCCGGCAGATGATGAGCTGTTACATGCTTTGCAAGAGGAATTAGCATTGATACTGCCCTCAGGTTGGCTCGTTACTTCAACACCACCCCACAATTTTGGATGAACCTGCAGATCAGTTATGACCTCAAAATGGCCAAACTAAATATGACAAAAATAGAGAATGAAATTATCCCGCTGCAAGCGATTACTGCTTGAAAGCGGCGAGGTAACCATTTACAGGGAAGGGCAATTTTTCCTTGTTTAAACAGAATCAGCACAGTCTTCTGGCCCTTGTGGTATCAGGTTCGATAAATGGTGGGTTTTTCCTCCGGACCAATGTCAATGCAGATCATATCACCGGTTTTGAATCCCAGACGGTTCAGTTCCCGGACCACCTGGTCCTGTTTTTCATATTTCCAGTACACGAACCACAGCGGGTTTCTCACCGTATCAATCCCGTAGACGTCATGGGTGCAGAGGTTGAGCCGGATCCGGTTCTTTGCGATAATAGTGTCGGCCTCGGTCAGAAAATAGTCGATCTTGTACTGATTTTCATAGAGGGCCTGGGTCAGCTGCTGTTGCAGTTCCGGGGTGTCATCCAGGTAGTGGTTGGCGATCTGAAACAGGTCATCCGGGATTTTGATGGAAAAGCCCAGCACAGCGAAACGCTCATGTTTCATGGCAAATTCTTCGAGCCCGGCCTCATAGTCAGAGATCACCTGCAGGGCATCTTTGATCGTTGTTTTTGAATCCCTCCATCCATGCACCAGATCTTCGCATTGGCTGATGATATCGAGATACAGCGTCTTGTTGTCCATGACATAAATCACCCGCTCCCGGTAGTTTCTTCTTTTCCGGGTTCTTCGAATTCCGTCCAGTCTGACCGAACGGCTGTCGATATTTTCGTCCAGCAGTTCCACTTTTGAGATGTCCCTGGCCTGGACCACATGGATGTGGCTCATTTTGGAAACAATGTATTCGATCTCGCAGGGAAACCCCAGGCAGTTCTGAATGTCTTCGGACAAACGCAGCAGCTTCATGTCATGGGGTGTTTCAGTGATATAGGATTCGCACTGGATTTTGTGGGCGTATTCATTGGTATATCCGAACTCCCAGTTTTTGCCCATGACCTTGGCCATGACCTTGACGCCTTCGATAAAAGGCATGACAATCACGCCCATGTCGCGGGGATCAATCTCCGGGGCGTTGTGAAATTTCTGCTGCCTTTGGATGTGCAGTTTTTTGGCTGTTTTTGCCTGTTTGATGATGCGTTTCCAGGCATACTGGATTCCGGCCACATCTGCATTGACCTCCAGGGAATCAAATGTTCCGCTCTTGAAAAAAGACTCCAATGGATGGGCGCTGCGCACAATGACCTTGTAGCTGGGACAAAACGCTTTTAAAAAGGCTTCCAGGTCTGAAAAGTTTTCCTTTTTGAAATCCTCTGAGGGAAGATAAATGAAATCAGGTACATCAAACCCCTCTTTTTTCAATATCTTCAGCAGCTTTATTTTTTCGGGCAGGCCCGGTTCCATTGGTTTTCCTTTTGTGATTCTGAGTTTTTTATCATTCATCATTAACACTGTGCCATTCAAGATGCCAGATACTCGATCGTCAGGTTTTTATGGAAGAGCTGATTAAGAACCCCCAGCGGTTGCCTGTCAGGAACATTGAGAACCAAAAACCAAAGGAGATCAGACTTTTCCCAATGCTAATTATACCAGACGATCAATCAAGATGTCAAAGTCTAAAACAGTCTTCTCTTCCCGCAAGAGCCCTGTTTGCCATGGTAACAATTCCCATGGCCATGTTTTTACTGGGGAAGCTGTATCCGGGACATTTTTGACGTCCGCCACCTGGTTGAAACAACAAAACAATTCAAATATCTGAATCCTTCACAGGCTCTGAAGCAGGTTCTTTTGGAAGCGCCGGACCTGGAAACCCGCCGGATAATTCACTTTTCAATGCTATTCTCTGGGAAAATTACACTTGAGAAATACCCCATAGCGGGCTATACATATGAATATATATCTGATTGTTTTAAAACAGGACTCCATGAGCTGCGGCATTCATCTCTGATGGAGTGTTTATCAGCTGAAAAAATATAAAGAACGGCAGTCTTGAAGTTTTGGAGGAGGGACAATGAACAAATTTTACCGGAATGATGAATGCGGAGAACAGGGCTATACAAAAACTTTTGAAAAAACTTGGATATAAGCATCTGAAATCATAAGGCAGGTGGTGGAGCTGAGGGGGATCGAACCCCTGGCCTCATGGCTGCCAGCCATGCGCTCTCCCAGCTGAGCTACAGCCCCACAAAATTTCCCCTTTAATAGATGATTATTGAAAAGATGTCAACAAAAAATATTATTATATTAAAATTTAATTAAACCTGGTTCTGATTCCATAAAAGATGGCACTCTTAATTCATTAATTTAGGATAAAAATAAATTCTGGTCTGTGCCGGTATTTAATAAATGTGTTGACATACAGCCTTATAAAACGGTAAATAAACACTTTTATTATTATATTTTATATACTGTGGTTGTTCAGTTCTGCTTCTGGGTCAGTTGGGCGGTTTGAGCTGAGTCCGTCCTAAGTTGAGAGGGCAGGGTGGCCGGTGGATAGAGGATAGGAGGGCAGGGTGGCTGGAGGATCTGATTGGACAATTATTATTTTTTTAAGTTTTTTATTTTTGGCGAGTAAAGGGAGAAAGAGATGCTCAGATTAATGCGTGAAAATACCGGCTCCTGGATAATCAAATTCCTTCTTGGTGTGATTGTTTTGGTTTTTATTTTTCTTGGTATGGGCTCAATAGGATCAAAAAACAGAAATACAGTAGCCTCAGTTAATGGTGATCCCATAACCATGTCCGAGTACAAGCAGTCCTATCAGAATGTTCTTTCACAGATGCGGAGCCGGTTTGGAGATAATCTGAATGATGAACTTCTTGAGATGCTCCAGGTAAAAAAACAGGCCCTGGACAGACTGATTGAGGAACGTCTGATTTTTGAAGAGGCTGAAAAACTCAAGATTGAAGTATCAGACAGGGATGTCCGGGATTCTCTTCTAAAGGTGTCAGCTTTCAGAAAAAATGGAGTGTTTGACATAGATACCTATAAAAGGGTGCTGGCAAGAAACAGGCTGACTCCGGAAACCTTTGAGCAGATGCAGAAGTCCTCTTTAAAAACCAGCCAGGTAAGGGATTTGATCCTTGGCAGCATTGCTGTCTCTGATATGGAGGCTCAAGCCTGGTATAAACTTCAAAATACAGGCATTTCTATTGACTACACTGTGTTTGATCCAGATACCTATACGGATATTGATCCAGGTGAAGCTGAAATCAAGGCTTTTTTTGAAGAAAATCGGGACAACTACAAATCCCCGGCCATGGTAAAAGCAGCATATCTGAATTTTTCTTTTGAAGATTACAATGATAAGGTAGTCATTCCTCCCGGAAAAATAAAAGCATATTATGAAGATAATAAAAATGAGTTTAAAACCCCTGAAAAAGTTGAGGCCCGCCACATTTTAATCAAGGCGCCTGAAAATGCAGATAATGAAACAAGTGATGCTGCAGAGGAAAAGGCCCTGGAGATATATGAAAAAGCCGGGGAAAATGAAGATTTTGCAGCACTTGCAGAAAAATTTTCTGAAGGGCCCAGCAGCAAGAACGGGGGGTATCTTGGTCCTTTTGCCAGGGAAGATATGGTTAAGCCCTTTGCTGACAAAGCCTTTTCCATGGAACCGGGAGAAATCAGCAAACCTGTCAGAACCCGTTTCGGGTTTCATATCATAAAGGTTGAGGCCAGACATGAGGCATCCGAAAAATCTTTTGAAGAGGCAAAGCCGGGGATTGTAGATAAACTTAAAAGAGAAGAGGTAAAGAATTTTGCCTATTATGATGCAGGAAAGGTTTTTGATGCTGTGATAGATGGGGATGACCTTGAACAGGCTGGCCTTATTGCCGGTAAACAAGTGATTGAGACTGAATTTTTTACGGAAAAGGGGCCTGAAGATTTTGGCGCCAATGGGGCACAGTTTGCCAGGTATGCCTTTGCTCTGCCGGAAAATGAGATCAGTGATGTCAAGGAAATCGGCCGGGCATATTATATTTTAAAAATTATAGACCGCAAAGAACCTGAATTGCTGTCCCTTGAAGAAGCCAGAAAAAGAGTTGTAAAGGATTTAAAGGCAGATATGCAGCTGAAGGCGGCAGAAAAGGATGCTGAAAGTTTTTTGGCTTCCCTTGATAAAACCAAAGGCCTGAAGGAAGCCGCAGAAAAAGCAGAATTGGAGGTAAAGACAACCGATTTCTTTAAACGCAATGACGTCATTCCAGGACTTGGCAATAAACCTGAAATAGTCAAACAGGGATTTAAGCTGACAAAAGAAAACAGGATGGCTGACACGGTTATAAAGAGTAACAATCGGTTTTACATTATTTGTCTGAATGACAAAAAAGTGCCGGATCAGGATGAAATAAATGAAAATCTTGATAAAACCAGAGAGGAGTTTGCTGCATCAAAGCAGAACAAAGTTTATGCAGAATGGATTCAGGCATTAAGGGATAAAAGTACAATAGAGATAAGTCAGGGTATTATTGATTGACAGAATACTCTATAGCGGTACCTTCCTTTCAGGCACAACAAACTATGAAAGACCAGGTTTTTCGTTTGTTTTTTTATACAAACACCCATGGGTTACAGGCCTGTACAGGAAAAAGAGATACCTCGGCGGTATGCCGCTCATGTGTTATCCCTTTTTGGCTATATGTAACGGCAGCTGTCAGAAAACAAACAGCTGCCGTTTATTTTTAAGCTGATTCAATGCAGGCTCAAGCTGGCTGATGCGGCGCAGGTTTAAGCTGATGCGGCATACAGCAAGGAGGATATAAATGAAGACCCCGAGGACTTTAGAAGCGTTTTTTTTAATTCTGATCTGCAGTCTTGCTGTTTTTACGGCAGGCTGCACTTACCTGAATCATGATGAAAATTATGATCAAAAGCATGAGGAAACTATTTTTGAAATTAAGGATGATACAAAGCAGACAGACCTGCATTCCCTGTCCAGTGAACAATTGCGATTTGATCCAAAAGTTGTCAAAGGTGCTCTGGACAATGGGTTTAAATATATTCTTCTGGAGAATACCACACCGGAACATCGGGTGAGTATGCACCTTGATGTCCTTGCCGGCTCCATGAATGAAACAGAAAAGCAAAGGGGGATCGCCCATTTTCTTGAACATATGCTGTTTAACGGGTCAACCCATTTTAAACCCGGAGAGCTGGTGGAATATTTCCAATCCATAGGAATGCGGTTTGGGCCGGATGCCAATGCCCATACATCATTTTATGAAACTGTATACGATGTGTTTCTGCCCTCAGGGGACAGGGAAAATCTGGAACAGGGGCTTCTGGTGATGGATGATTATGCAGGGGGCGCTCTTCTTCTGCCCTCTGAAGTGGAAAAAGAAAGGGGGGTGGTCCTTTCAGAAAAGAAAAACAGAGATTCTGTTTCCTACCGCACATTTAAGAAGAAGCTTGCATTTGAGCTTCCAGGGTCACGGATAATCAGTCGGTTTCCCATTGGCCTGGAAGAGGTGATAAAAAAAGCAGATTCCCAAACCTTTAAAACCTTTTACAATACCTGGTACAGACCGGATAATATGATTCTGGTTATGGTCGGGGATTTTGATGCTGCTCTGGCTGAAGAACTGATAAAGAAAAGATTTTCTTCTATGCAGCCCCGGGCGCGCAAAAAAGAGATGCCCAGGGACGCGTTTGAAGCGCATGCCGGGGTGAACTGTTTTTATCATTATGAGGCTGAAGCCGGTGCCACTGAGGTGTCCATTAATACTGTCCTGCCGGTGGAATTTAAAGAAGATACCTTAACAGCTTTTAAGGAACGGGCGGTAAGCCGTTTTGCCAACAGGATATTCCAAAACCGGCTTTCAAAAATCGTCAGAAAAAAATCCCCGCCATTTACCAGCGCTGCCGTATATTCAGGGGAATATCTGCGCTATTTCAAATTTTCTGCCCTTGGGGCTGAAACCAGTCCTGATAAATGGGAAACCACCTTGACTGTGCTGGAGAAAAATCTCCGCCAGGCGCTGGAGTATGGGTTTACTCCCAAGGAACTGTCCCGGGTGAAAGCGGATTTTATCCTTGACCTGGATAAATCAGCCCAGCAGGCATCAACGCGTAAAAGCTCTGATATTTCAAGAAGGATTATGCACCAGGTTAACAGGAAAAGAGTGTTTCAATCTCCTGAACAGAAAAGAGATATTCTAAAACCGCTGATCCAGTCCCTTACCCTTGATGAGGTGAACAGGGCTTTTGCAGATACATGGTCTGCAGACCACAGATTGATTGAGGTCACAGGAAATGCCTTTATCCATTCAGATAAAAGTGCATCAGAAAAAGAGATCCTTTCTGTGTTTAAACAATCAGAACAGAGCAAAGTTGAAAAATATCAGACAGAAACAGAAAAAAACTTTCCCTATCTGCCTCTGCCCGCCCAAAAAGGCCGGATTATAAGTTTTAAAAAGGTAAAAGACCTGGGAATTGAGCAGGTTGTATTTGATAACCAGGTCGGTCTTAATCTGAAAAAAACTGATTTTCAAAAGGGAAGGTTTTTTTTCCGTGTGGATTTTGGCAGCGGCAAGAAAAGTGAGCCCCTTTCCAGGGAAGGGATAAGTTTTTTAGCAAAAAGAGTGATCAATGAAAGCGGACTTGGCGCCATGGATAAAGATCAGCTGGATGCTGCCCTGGCTGGAAGAAATGTGAATATAAAGTTTAATATATCCCAGGACGGATTTTCTTTTTCCGGCAGTGCAGGCACAAATGAATCTGAACTTGTTTTTCATCTTGTGCGCGCCTGTTTCCTGGATACCGGGTTCAGGCAAAAGGCCTTATCCCTTGCACAGGAAAGGTATCGTAAGATGTATACCCAGCTTGAAAGAACCCAGGATGGCATGATGCAGCTCAAAGGGGACAGGTTCCTTGCCGGCGGAGATACACGGTTTGGTATGCCGGAGTGGTCCAGTGTTGAAAGGATAACATTACAGGATATCAAGTCATGGATAAAGCCGGTATTTGATAATTCCGGCCTTGAGATTTCTATTGCAGGTGATTTTAATCCTGATGAAGTCCTCTCTGCAGCGCAGGAACTTATGGGAACCCTTCCCGGCAGAAGATCAGAAATGAGTGAGCTGAATGAGAGGCCGGATCCTTTTTTCCCTGCGGGGAGAACCCTTGAGCTGACAGCAGATACGAGGATAGATAAGGCAATTGCACGTTTGGCCTTTCCCACAGATGATTTCTGGGATATTCATCAGACCCGTCGTTTGAATATTCTTGCTGCCGTGTTTTCTGAAAGAATGAGAAAGCAGATCCGTGAAAAACTGGGCGCTGCCTATTCTCCCTATGCCTATAATCACCCATCAAGGTCCTATGACGGATACGGGGTTTTTAATGCGGTTGTTCCGGCTGTTCCTGAAAATATTGAAACAGCTGTCAAAGAAATGGAAAATATAGCTGCCAGTCTTGCAGACAGCGGTGTGGACAAAAAAGAGCTGAACCTGGCCCTTTTGCCGGTCAGAAATCATATAAGGGATTTAAAGGAGACCAATGACTACTGGCTTAATTCTGTTTTGTCACGATGTCAGATTCATGACGAGAAATTGAAGTGGGCAAGGGATATATCTGAGGATTATGCTTCAATAACAATAAAAGATATGCATAAGCTGGCAGAGAAATATTTTAAAAAAGGGAAAAAAGCTCTGGTTGTTGTAAAGCCTTTGTAGATATTCAGCATTGAGGGGCAGCTGTCAGCAGGGAGACTGAAACAGCTGCCTTTTGCTTTTAGGCAGATGATGGATGATCTGCAGGGATTAAGATTAAGGATTGAAGATGTGCCAAAGTCCACTCCTGACCCTGGCATTATTTTTTTTTCTGTTGCGGCGCTGTGGTGTCCACAGGTTCCACAACATTGTTTCTGATATAAAAATCCAGGTCAAAAAGCTGTTTAAAGGTCAGATCCTTGAATTGCACACGTCTCTACCGAAGCTTCATGGAACTGAATGACGGATAGTCTGTTATTTCATAATCCTCAATTGTTTTAAACGGA
>JAWOEJ010000131.1:0-9560 GCA_046482845.1 Desulfobacteraceae bacterium
AAACAGATTTGTAAGATCAGCCACCTGGCTTGGGATGGCGGACAAACAAGGAAAGGCCACACCCAGACTGATCAAGACCATGACAGATCTGGCAAAAGGAAATGTCATGGTCTTGATCAGTCTGGGTGTGGCCTTTCCTTGTTTGTCCGCCATCCCAAGCCAGGTGGCTGATCTTACAAATCTGTTTTTAAGTTCAAGATTTCTGATCGTGGTGGTTTCAAATAATTTTTTCATATTTATCCTTGTTCCTGTTGCTCCAGATTTTATTTTTTAATTAAACAGCCTGCGCCATACAGGCATATCTTTCTGTTCCAGCTGCATTTGGAAACAGATAAAACACATCTGATTTTAACATATCCATGTATATGTGCAATCCATATCCCTGCCACCTGGTCAAAAACGTATTACCACCGGTTCAAAACTGGACGCAAAGGAGTTTATCCGCTAAAAATAACAGAATATTTAAGCGCCTCTTTAGAAAAAATTTGACTTAGCATCACAATTAGACTAGAATGACTAGTGTTAAAAAAACAATAAACAGGAGGTTTCATGAATACATCATGGAAATTACAAGATGCTAAGGCAAAATTCAGTCAGCTTGTCGAAAATGCTTTGAAAATGGGACCACAATATGTAACACGTAGAGGTCAGGAAGCTGTAGTCATCCTATCCGTTAAGGAATATAAAAAAATCACCACAAAAAAACCGACATTGAAAGAGTTTCTTTTAAGTTGTCCCAAAATGGATGATGGTTTTGAGTTTGAAAGACAAAAAGATTATCCCAGGAACATTGAGAACCTAAGGAGATCAGACTTTTTTCCTGCCAGGCGTTAAAAAAATCAAGCTGTTTGAGGACCAGTGGCCGCAGTGCCGCCGATTTTTAGCCTGGCAGGGAACGAGTCCTCCGTTGGTCGCTGTCCTGACAGGCAACAGCTGGGGGCGGTACTCTCCTGTTGGCTGCGCGTCTTCGACCCATTCTTTGTTGTGATGCTGTGCATCATGGTGGGGGTTACAAAGAATAATAGAAAAGGAGATATTATGCCTGCTGCAATAAATATAACTTTATCAGAATTACAGACACTTATAAATTATATCAAACTACCTTCAGAAACACGTTTGACTTTAACTTTTGAAGATGAGAATTCAGGAATTGAAATTCTTAGAAGAAAAAAAGCTTTTGATGCTATGCAAAAACTCAAAAATTCTGGAAATGGAAACCTCATTAATGCACTTCTAATAGAACGTGAGGAAGATAAACTGAAATGAAAAATTATGTTTTTGATACTTCTGCTCTTTTAACATTTATTGAAAATGAAGAAGGAGTAGATATAGTTGAAAATCTATTAGAACAATCTATTGAATACAAAAATAATATCTTTATTTCAATTGTTTCGCTAATTGAGCTTTATTATATTTCTTTGCGTGAGCAAGGTAAGGATGTCGCAGAAGAACGTCTAAATTTAATTGATAATATTCCAATTATACAAGAATCACTATCAAATCATTTTGTCAAAATAATTGGAAATTTAAAGGTTTACAACTCTATGTCCTTCGCAGATTGCTGTATTGCAGGATTAGCGAAATATAAAAATGCAATATTGGTTCATAAAGACCCAGAATTTGAAGATGTCGAAAATGAAATAGAACAATTGAAATTATCCTACAAAAAAAAGAAAAATAGCAATAAACAGGGTTAACCCGTCGCTGAACTCGGACGCAAAAAGGTTCCGGTCGCTACTGCTTTCTCCACCTCATAGGTACTTTAAAAGGTTCCGGTGTGAGCAGGTGGGCGAACTTATAGAACCAGGCCCGAATTAATGGGGGCTGAAAATACAGGTTGACTTTTTTATATTCAATGAATATTATATTTTATCTTTTTTTGCAGGATAAAAACATATCAAAGCCGGGATAATCCAGGGTTAAAAAATGACCTTGTTTGCTTTAAATGGTTCAGAATCAAAATTCATGCATGATCATCTTCCGCTTTTTCTCAGACGGTTTTCTCTGACTTATTACAGGGAGGATTTCTGCATTGAGTATTTTATCAGCAGGAGAACCTCCCATGAAACGGTTTCCTCTGCCCTGATTTTTGCATACAATCCACAGATCAGATTTCTGCATGTGTCAAGATTTTATCCTGAACTTTGCCAGCGGACAAATTCAAGGTACCTGTCTGCCGTATGTTTTTATCTGTTGATTCATCATTCTGCTGCAGTGTACTGCCTTGACAATACCTGTCATATCCGCCTTGAGACGGTTGAGAAAACCAATATGAATTTTTACAGCAGGCTTGGGGATCTTAACTTCAGGGTCAGCCGTCATGGTGTCGGTGATGTTGTTGAGCTTACCAGTGATATCATCCTGTCATCGGTTGACACCAGCATTATCCGGAATCATGTTCTTCAGCCCGGAGAAATCCCTTTTTTAAAATAACCGGCATGGCCGGCCCATTATCATCTATCCGGCCACAACCAGGAAAGAAACAGTGCCAACGGCAGTGCTTTTGCCGACGGAAATGCTCTGTTGAGGATTTTCTTTGGAACTTTTCCCGGAGACAAACTCAGGATACCAGTCTGCTGTATGGTGGTATCTAAGGATGAGATCCGGTGTTGTCAGGGATCACATCCAGGGCTTCTTTGATGTGCCTGCAGAAAATTTCCGTTATCCCTTTTATTTGTCCGATTCCATGGTCCACAATGGATACGGTGATATTATTTTTTTCAAATGTTTTTTTCCAGGAGTCTTCTTCTTCGGTAAGATCTTCTTTAAAATGAACGCCGGCAACCAGCATAAACGGAACCAGGGTGATGTGTTTAAATCCATTCTGCTGGATTCTGTCAATGGTTGCTTCCATCTCAGGATACCCTTCCACAACACCTGAAAACACATTGTTTCCGTATTTTTTTCTTAAAATCTGCTCCAGGCCGGGATAGGATGTCCATGCGGGATGGTCGGTTCCGTGTCCCACAAAGACAACCGCCTCCTCTTTGGAGGGGGGAATAAGGGGGGCCAGTACATCTGAAGTTTCCATGTAATCCTCTGCAGATGTTAAAAGGGGAAGCCCCATGGATGTTCTTACTGGACTTTGGCCAGCCTGGGCCACCAGGCGGTAGAATTCATGACCGCAGATTAGGTGGAGGGACTGGACAACAGCCCATTCACAGCCTCTGGTGTTTAAACTGTCCAGCACTTCCAAAGGATCAGAAATATCACGCTGCCTGTTTTTTTTAATTCTGTCTTTTACCATTCGTGAGGAAAAAGCCCATATAAGCGGGTGATCTTTAAATCTTTCCCTGAATATTTCATCCATTCTGTCATAGGTTTCAAAGGCTTTTGCTGTTGTGCCAAACGCCGTTAGAACAATGGGTATACTCATTTTAACTCCCTGATATTGTTTATACTCGATCATCATTTTTTTTGAATAGCGCTTCCCGAACAAATCATGAAACTCGATTATCAAGTTTTTATGGAAGAACCGATTAAGAGCCCCCAGCGGTTGCTCCGTTGGTCGCTGTTCTGACAGAGCAACCGCTGGGGGCGGCGCTGTTCAAAAAACTTGATGACCGAGTGAAAGCTGTCAGCTGTAACTAATACTCGGTTATCAAGTTTTTATGGAAGGACCTATTAAGAGCCCCCAGCGGTTGCCTGTCAGGAACATTGAGAACCAAAGGAGATCAGACTTTTTCCCTGCCAGGCGTTAAGAAAATCAAGCTGTTTGAGGACCAGTGGCCGCAGTTCTTGATTTTTAGCCTGGCAGGGAAAAAGTCCTCCGTCGTTCTCGTTCCTGACAGGCAAACGCTGGGGGCGGCGGTATTCAAAAAACTTGATGATCGAGTTTTAAAACTAAAATAAACAGAGCAAATTTTATACCAAAGCATTATTATATTTTTTTAAATCCTTTTTACGGCACTTATTTTGCAGTATAACTGAGTTTAAGACAGAAATCGAATTGCTCGATAGTCAAGTTTTTATGTCTGGTTTCCAGGTATAAAAAAGACCTGATCATCGAGTATTATTATCTTTAAATACGTACCTGAATTAAACAAAGGAGACATAACATGTACAAACCAGTGGAAATTGCAGACAATATTTTTTCAGTGGGATGCCGGGACTGGGACATCAGAGATTTTCATGGATATTCAACCTACAAGGGAACGTCCTACAATGCCTTTCTGATCCTGGATGACAAAAAAGTTCTTATTGACACGGTTAAAAAGGAATTTCAAAGCGAACTTCTGAGCAATATCAGTAAAATTATTGATCCGTCAGACATTGACATTGTCATAAGCAACCACACAGAAATGGATCATACCGGATCCCTGCCCGGGGTCATGCACATCATAGGACAGGACAAACCGGTTTACTGCTCCAAAATGGGAGAAAAAAATCTGAAAAGCCATTTTACGCAGAAACTGAATCTGCAGAGTGTTGAAAACGGCTCAGAGATGAGTATTGGAAAAAGGACCCTGTCCTTTATGGAAACCAAAATGCTCCACTGGCCGGACAGCATGTTCACCTATGTAAAGGAAGACAAAATCCTCTTCTCAAGTGATGCCTTTGGCCAGCACTACGCCGGCAGTGCCATTTTTGACAATGCCCCGGGCGAAGGGATTATGGAACAGGCCGCCAAATACTATGCCAATATTCTGCTCCACTTTTCCCCCAAAATCCAGGCGCTTTTAAAAAGCGTAAAGGAGTCGGGCCTTGAAATAGATATGATATGCCCGGACCACGGAGTATTATGGAAAAAGGATATTCCCACCATTATTGATGCCTATGACAGGTGGAGCCTGCAGAAACCCGGCAGAAAAGCCGTTGTTCTCTTTGATACCATGTGGAAAAGTACGGCAAAAATGGCAAAGGAAATTACAAAAGGCGTGGAATCCTGCAATGTCCCTGTAAAATTGATGAACACCCGGTTCTGTCACAGAAGCGATATCATGACGGAAATTCTCGATGCCGGCGGAATTGCTGTGGGGTCCCCCACCCTTAACAACGGGATTTTCCCTGTGATTTCAGATATTCTCACCTATATAAAAGGACTGCGTCCCCAGAACAAGGTCGCAGCCGCATTCGGTTCCTATGGCTGGAGCGGAGAAGCGGTAAAAATTATCAACAAAGAATTTGAAGCCATGAAATTTGACGTCATTGATGAAGGTCTCAGGGTGAAATATGTTCCAGAACAGGACGATCTTGAAAAAAGCTTTGCTCTGGGCAGAAAACTCGGTGAAAAAATCATTGAAAACAGCGCAGGCTGATCCTGTTTTTCACAAACCCTGAATACAAATGGCACCTCTTTTGCAGTAGGTATAATCAAGTGCCGGAAAACACAAGGCATATACACCATAAACGGAGGTGAACATGACACTCAATGAAATAAAAAACAACTATGATATTATAAATTCCCTTGATCTCAATATGACACCGGAAGAAGCCATTGCGCTCCACCTTGAGTGGGGACCTTTAAGATCCCAGTCCTATTACAATTCCAGGGACAATGACAATGAAACCACATATTTTGTTATCAATACATGGAAAAATACCCCCATACTCAACCTGATCAGAAGAAAGGGATTTGATTCAGAGGAACTTGGCAGTTTCAGGCTTCCAGAACATCTTGAAGCTGAATTTATGGCAGATACCGGTAAGTTCAAAGGGGTCTATGCCATAGACGGCAAAGTCAAGGAGTGGGTGAAACAGGAGCTTGAGTTCTAAATTTCACATCAAAAACAAGAACAATAAAAAAGGTCAGCCGGACATTCATTGTCCGACTGACCTTTTTTTACTCTATCACTCGGTTATCAAGTTTTTATGGAAGGGCCGATTAAGAGCCCCCAACGGTTGCCTGTCAGGAACATTGAGAACCAAAGGAGATCAGACTTTTTCCCTGCCAGGCGTTGCGACAATCAAGCTGTTTGAGGACCAGTGGCCGCAGGTCGCCGATTTTTAGCCTGGCAGGGAAAAAGTCCTCCGTCGGTCGCTGTTCCTGACAGGCAACCGTTGGGGGCGGTGCATTTCAAAAAACTTGATGATCGAGTATCATCAAGTTTTAGTAATTGGTGGGGAGCAGTTCAAAATGTGCCTGCTTATGGACACAGGCCGGGCATAAGCCGGGGGCTTCGTCTCCCTGGTGGTTATAACCGCAGTTTCTGCACCGCCATGTTACACTTTTTTCGCGTTTAAACACCCTGTCCTTTTCAATATTTTCCATAAGTGCCAGATATCTGGCCTCATGGTATTTCTCAGCCACAGCAATGGAGTCAAATGCACTGGCAATTTCATCAAACCCTTCTTCTCTGGCTTTAGCAGCAAACTCGGGATACATGGAGGAGTACTCATAATTTTCACCGGCAGCCCCTTCCTTGAGATTTTCCAGTGTGGTTCCAATTCTTCCTGCAGGAAAACCAGCCGTGATTTCCAGTTCTTCTCCTGACTCCAGAAACTTGAACAGTCTTTTGGCATGCTCTTTCTCGTGATTGGCTGTCTCTTCAAAAATGGTAGAGATCTGAACATATCCCTCTTTTTTTGCCACAGATGCAAAATATGAATACCTGTTACGTGCCTGGGATTCGCCTGCAAAAGCTTTTAATAAATTTTTTTCCGTTTCTGTACCTTTTAAATTTGCCATTTTTTTCTCCTGGTTTTTTTATTTTATTTAAAAATTAAATGCTTCCCAAAGGTCAAAACCTGCCTTGAATCATACCTTAATTTAAAATTGACGTATCATTTCTTTACAGATTCTGGTTTTTACAGATTCTGGCATGTGAAGCTGAGTACCATCATAACCACTCAAGGGGTTTATGCAACCAGTATACCTGAAAGAAAAAAAACTTCAATTTGTTAATCAGGTTTTTAGACCGGATCTTTAAAAAGGCTCTAAAAACCACTGAACAAACCCGGCTTGATACACAAATGTTTCACACAACAGATCTGTCCCATGAAACAAGACACCTCTTTATGTCCCTGCCTGAATTAAATACAATACTGCAGCGGATCTCTATATGCATTTCCTGAAAAAAGTATAAAACAATTGAATCCGCTTATGTATTATGCAATAACAATCATAATGCAGTACAGGAACAAACCAAAAACACGAACCCGGCTGTAATACCTCTGCTGTGGTATAAGGGGCAGAGGATAGACTGGTTTACCTTTTAAAAGACAAACACCGGGTATTAAAAAACAAGAGGAAACAACAATGCTCAAAGATGGTGAAAAAGGGGTGATCCGCCAGAGGGGAAACAAGACCTACGCCATTGCCCCCCATATACCCTGCGGCATGGTCACCCCAAAGCTTCTCAGAAATATTGCAGACATAGCAGAGAAATACAGGGTGCCTGATATTAAAATCACAAGTGCTGCCAGAATTGCCATAATAGGAATTGAAGAAAACCAGGTGGACCCGATATGGGAGGAACTTGAAATGCCACCCGGCCATGCCACCGGCCTCTGTGTAAGAAGCATTAAAGTCTGCCCAGGCACCCATTACTGCCGGCTTGCCCAGCAGAACAGCCTTGAGATGGGGATGAAGCTTGATGAAAAATACCATGGCATGAACCTGCCCAGTAAAATGAAAATGGGGGTCAGCGGGTGTAAAGTGCAATGCGCGGAAAACTGCATCAAGGACATCTCCCTTTACGGCACCAAAGAGGGATGGACTCTTATGGCAGGTGGCATGGGATCTGCAAGACCAAGACTGGCAGACGTGTTGATGGAGGGACTGTCTTCAGAAGACGCGGAAAATGCTGTATCAAAAATAATCGACTATTATAAAAACAACTCCCGGCGGGAGCGTCTTGGATTTATGATAGACAGAATGGGGATTGAGGCGTTTAAGTCTGCAGTATTAGATCATGCCGCCTGACCCTGGCATCAGACTCCATGGATAATGTTTAAATATGTCCCATTGGCGCAACGCAGGAGACGGGCAAAAAGACAAGCAAGATGCGTGGATTATTTTTTGGAAGATCCCTAAGCTCGATTATCACGTTTTTTGAATAGCACTACCCCCAGCGGCGGCGCCCGGTCCTTCCATAAAAACCTGATGATCGAGTTAAATGAAAACGAATTTTTGTTCAGCCAATATACAACAAGAGGACACACCAAATGGCAAAACCCTATGGAAGAAAAATCAAAAAGCAGGTGGGACAGATCCTTTTGTCAGATCAAAAAGAGGATGCGATTAAGCAGTTAAATGAAATTCCCGGAAAAATTCTTGCAGGTCCGCTGTTTTCTTATTTTTACAGTATGGATGACCTTGTAAAATTCAGAAGTACTTCAGCCATGGGCGTTCTTGCTGAGCGGCTTGCCGGAGAAAGGCTTGAAGAGGCACGAATTCTGCTGAGAAGATTAATGTGGAATCTCAACGATGAATCGGGCGGCATTGGATGGGGATCTGTAGAGGCCATGGGAGAAATCCTTAAGAGAAATAAAACGCTTGCAGAGGAATTTGAATCCATTCTTTTTTCCTACATCAGTCCCCAGGGCAATTTTCTGGAACACGAAATGCTCCAGAGGGGGTCTCTGTGGGGAGTTGGCACCTATCTTGAAAGCGCTTCTGTTTCCAGCACCCCCCTTGTAAACAACCTTTTGCCTTTTCTGGATTCCAGTGATCCAGTCAAACGGGGGTATGCTGTCAGGGCCCTTTTACATATGGATAAAAAAAACAAAGCGCTTATACCTGGACACATTTTATCAGACAAAAATGAAATCCAGATTTTTGACGGGTGGCATCTGCAGACGGCTTCCCCTTCCTTTCTGGCTGAAACCCTTTAATCACAGGAGGTTTTGTGCATGTCTGAAAAAAACGAGCTGAAATTGATATCCTGGAATGTAAACGGTCTCAGAGCTGTTATGAAAAAAGAATTTACTTCCATTGTAAAAAAACTTGATCCGGATATTCTGCTTATCCAGGAGACAAAACTACAGGAAGATCAGCGCACAGATGAAATGATCGACCTTGGCGGGTCCTATGAGTCGTTCTGGTCCTATGCCAGTGTCAAAAAAGGGTACAGCGGGGTAGCGTCCTATACAAAACTGATGCCTGACAAAGTGGTTACCGAATTTTCAAAACCTGAAATAGACAATGAAGGAAGGGTGATCCAGTTTGATTTTAAAAAATTTACTCTGTTCAACGTTTATTTTCCCAACGGTCAGATGAGTGATGAACGGCTCCAGTATAAACTGGATTTTTATGACTGGTTTATTGAATATACTGAAAAACTCAGGGACACGGGTAAGTCTCTCATTATTACAGGTGATTTCAACACCGCCCACAATGAAATTGACCTGAAAAACCCCGGCCCCAATGCCAAACGTTCCGGTTTCCTCAGGATTGAACGCGATGTTCTGGACCGGATGGTAAGCCTTGGATATATTGACACTTTCAGGTATTTTTACCCTGAAACAATAAAGTACTCGTGGTGGTCCTACAGATTCAATGCCAGAAAAAACAATGCAGGATGGCGTATTGATTACTTCTTTGTCACAAAGGATCTGATTGACACCCATATTGTTAAGCAGGCCTTTATAGACAACGATATTTTCGGCTCAGATCATTG
>JAWOEJ010000191.1:0-4631 GCA_046482845.1 Desulfobacteraceae bacterium
TGCGTTTTCAAGCTGACTCAACTGATCGTCAAACCCCTGTTTTTTCTCATCCACAATATTGCAGCGCTGTTCAAGCCGGTCAAACAGCCGGTCAATTTCTGCCTGACACCGGGATATTTTCCGGGAGGTATCAGCAATTTTTTTTCCGTTTTTTGTCTCTGACACTTTCTGCATTTCATTGTTAAGTTCAGTTAGAAGCGTCTCATTTTTTTCAATTTTCTCTTCAATTTTTCTGATTTCACTTTGAAGGGGCTGAAGTTCCTTTGACCGCCTGGAAATGATATCCGAGCGCATTTTCCGAATTTCTTTTTTTGAAAAATTTTTTTCATCAGGTCTGCTGGTGGTGGACCTGCTGCCTCCTGACCCATTGCCTCCTGACCCGCTGCCTGACCCGCTGATGTTTCTGGGGCTGTTTCCGGTACTCCCCTCCTCAGAAGCTTTTTTATCCAAACGGCCTTCCCCTTCTTCCCAGCCCACTTTCTCAAGAAACTCAGCATAGGAGCCTTCAAATACCGACAGGGAATTGTCCTTGAACACAATGAGCCGATTGGCCAGGGTATGAAGAAACATCTCATTATGGGTCACCAGAACAACTGCGCCGGGAAAGGCATCCAGGGCCGCCACAAGGGAATCGCAGGTTTCCATGTCCAGATGATTGGTAGGTTCGTCCAAAAGCAGAAAATTAGCCGGTTTGACCAGAAGTTTTCCCAGCATGACCCGGCTTTTTTCCCCGCCGGACAGAACAGAAATTTTCTTCAGGGCCGCATCCTGCTCAAACATCATGGCCCCGCATATATTCCTTACCTGCTGTCTGTCAATATCGGAAACCGAGTACAAAAGCTCTTCTTCAATGGTAAAACTGTCCGTTAATGAATTGATATTGGTCTGTTCAAAAAATCCGGTTTCAACACCGGGATTGTAAATAACCCGGCCTGAATCCGGCTGGAGTTTCTCAGCCATAAGCTTGAGCAACGTGGTCTTGCCCCGGCCGTTTTTTCCAACAATGGCAATGCAGTCCTCAGGAGACACCACAATGGAAAAATCCTCAATCAACGGCAGATTTCCATCATAGGAAAAAGAGATATGCTCGGCCCTTACCACCTGCTTTCCAGGAAATTCAAGGGATCTAAAGGAAAATTCCAGGGATTCGATATTTTCAAGCTTCTCCTTTGTATCCATTTTTTCAAGGGCCTTGACCCTGGACTGGACAAGGCCGGCAAGCCTTGCCTTGGCCCGGAACCGGGTGATAAAGAGTTCCATTTCTTTTCTGCGCTTGTCTTCATTCAGCCTTGTTTTTTCGTAGACCTCCTCATCCTGGGCAATCTGCATATAGTATTTTTCACTCTTTCCCTTTATCTTCCTGAAGGTCTGGCGGTGAATCCCCACAATATGGGTCACCACCCGGTCCATGAACCCCCGGTCATGGGTGACCAGAAGGATTTCCCTGGGCCAGGCCCCCAGAAAATGCTGGACCCACCTGATGGATGTTATATCCAGATAATTGGTGGGCTCATCCAGGATAAGAAGATCCGGTTCAGACACCAGAACCTTTGCCAGGTTTAAACGGACCTGAAACCCGCCGGAAAAGGTGTCTGGATGGTGCTGCATATCCTCAAAGCCAAAGCCCAGGCCCGAAAGAATCTTTTCCGCCTTCCAGTAGTGATCCCTTTCCCCGTCCACAAGGCCCAGCATGCATTCGTCGAGCACGGTTTCTCTGGAAAAATTGATGGTCTGGGAAAGACATCCGATGCGGTAATCCCCTGGAATATGTATAATCCCCTCATCAGGTTCTTCCTCCCCTGTAATCAGACGAAGCAGGGTGGTTTTGCCGTGACCGTTTCGACCCACCAGCCCGATTTTTTCACCGGGGTTGATCTGAAATCCAGTGCCGTCAAAAAGACACTGACTGCCGTAAGTTTTTGATATGGATTCAATATTCAGCATAATATCCTAATACCACTAAATTTGAAAATTTAAAACGATAAAATTTCCTTGACTTGAAAACCAATTTGTATTTATGTTTAATAATTATCAGCCACATGAAAATCAATTATCAGGCCACAAAAAATCGATAAAAATGAGGATAAAATGACACAATATGTCTACAGCTTTGGTAACGGAGAAGCAGAAGGGGATGCCACCCAAAAAAACCTTCTCGGCGGAAAAGGGGCCAACCTTGCGGAAATGGCCAGACTGAAACTTCCTGTACCTGCCGGATTCACAATTTCAACACAGTGCTGCAATGATTATTTCAAGGCCCAGTGGCAGCTGCCGGAGTCCCTTTATGAAGAAATTGACACGGCCATGGCAAAAATCGAAACCATCATGGGCTTGAAATTCGGTGATCCGGAAAATCCCCTGCTGGTGTCAAGCCGATCCGGCGCCAGGCAGTCCATGCCCGGCATGATGGAAACCGTTCTCAATGTGGGCCTGTGCACTGCCACCATTCCCGGAATGATCAAACAGACCGGAAACGAGTGGTTTGTATATGATGCCTACCGCAGACTGATCATGATGTACGCCGATGTGGTCATGGAAAAGGCCGAAGGGATTGAACCCAAAGACGGAATGGGCATCCGCCTTCATTTTGAAATGTTCATGAACGATCTAAAAAATGACAAAGGCTATGACACGGATACGGAAATCACCACCGATGAAATGAAGGAAATGTGCAGTCAGTTCAAAAAAATGGTAAAAGAAAAACTCGGCACTGATTTTCCTGATGATCCCAGGGAACAGCTTCTCGGCTCCATTGGTGCGGTATTTAAGAGCTGGAACGGAAAACGGGCCGTGTCCTACCGAAGAATTGAACATATTCCCGACACCTGGGGAACTGCAGTTAATGTTCAGAGCATGGTCTTCGGCAATATGGGAGATTCTTCAGCAACAGGGGTTGCCTTTACCCGGGATCCCGCCACAGGCGACAATAATTTCTACGGCGAATGGCTGCCCAATGCCCAGGGTGAAGACGTGGTAGCCGGCATCCGAACCCCCAATCCCTTGAACAACGTGACCCGGTCCGATCACAATGCCCACCTGCCCTCCCTAGAAGATGCCATGCCGGAAATCTACAGTGAACTCTGCGACATCAGGACCCGCCTGGAAAACCATTATGCAGACATGCAGGATATTGAATTCACCATTCAGCAGGGCACCCTTTACATGCTCCAGTGCAGGATCGGAAAACGCACAGGCACGGCAGCCCTGAACATGGCCATGGATATGATGGACCAGGGCCTGATTGATAAAAAAACCATGATCACCCGGCTCAATCCCAGGCAGCTGGACGAGATGCTCCACCCGGTGGTGGACACGGACGCTGAGAAAACAGCCGTACAGATTGCCCAGGGGCTGCCTGCAGGCCCGGGCGGGGCCTTTGGACAGATTGTATTTTCCTCGGAAGATGCGGTTCAGTGGGAACGAACCGGCAAACAGGTGCTCCTGGTCCGGGATGAAACCAATCCCGAGGACATTGAAGGCATGCGGGCAGCTGAAGGGATTCTCACGGCCAGGGGCGGTATGACCAGTCACGCGGCCCTGGTGGCCAGGGGCTGGGGCAAGTGCTGTATTGTCGGCGCAGCCGCCTTAAAAATCAACTATGAACGAAAAGAGGTTCAGGTTGGGTTTAAAACATTCAGGGAAGGGGATTATTTCACCTTGAACGGCACCTCGGGCATTGTTTATGAAGGACAGCTCAAAATGAAGGATGCCACGGAAAACCCGAAATTCCAGAATTTCATGTCCATTGCAGACACCTTCCGTACCATGAAGGTCAGAACCAATGCAGACACCCCTGAGGACGCAGCCCTGGCCCTTGAGTTTAAAGCCGAAGGCATCGGCCTGTTCAGAACTGAACATATGTTTTACGGTGCAGAGTCAGACCGGCCGCTTTTTCTGCTTCGAAAAATGATTTTAAGCAACTCCAAAGAAGAGCGGAAACGCTCCCTTGATGAGCTTTTCCCCTTTGTGAAAAACGAAATCCGCAAAACCATGACTGTCATGGACGGCCTGCCCGTTACCCTGCGTCTTCTGGATCCGCCCCTTCACGAATTTGTTCCAAAATCAGTGAAAAACCAGACAGAGGTGGCCAAAGAGCTGGGCATTGATATAGAGGAACTGGTCAAGCGCAGTGAAACCCTCAAAGAAACCAACCCCATGATCGGCCACCGGGGGGTCAGGCTTGGCATCACCTATCCTGAAATCACAGAAATGCAGATCAAGGCCGTATTTGAAGCCTCGGCCGAACTGATCAAGGAAGGGAAAACCCCCATGCCGGAAATCATGGTCCCGGTCACCTGCAATGAAAAAGAACTGATTTTCACCAAAAAAATTGCAGACAGAATCTACACCCAGACCCTTGAAGCATTCAACCTTGACAAAATCACCTACCAGTTCGGCACCATGATTGAAATCCCCAGGGCCGCCCTTGTCTCGGATAAAATGGCCGAATATGCCGAATTCTTCTCCTTTGGCACCAATGACCTGACCCAGATGGCCTTTGGATTCAGCAGAGATGATATCGGCTCCTTTATGAACGACTATATAGACCATGCCATCCTGGACTTCGACCCCTTTGAAACCCTGGACCAGAACGGTGTGGGCACCCTGATTGAAATTTCAGCAAAAAAGGG
>JAWOEJ010000010.1:0-7384 GCA_046482845.1 Desulfobacteraceae bacterium
CCCTGTTCGATGAAGCGTCCTACTCTGAAAGCCTGGCCATAAGGCAGCCAAAGGTTCAGCAGGAAATCGCTGCCCAGCCAGACCCCCCATTACCCGACAGCACATCCTCTTCAAAAACAGAATTTGTTCCTGAATTTGCCGTACCTGAAACCGCACCGGATCTGCACCGGCAGGTAAATGCGCCCAGCAAAAGTTTTATTCCGGTACAGTCTGCTGCCAATAAAGATAACTATTGGAAGAGCAGCGAATTTTCAGAGATCATCAACGCCATTGCCTGCGGAGACGTCAACAACGACGGCATTGCAGAAACCGTGCTGATCTCCGACCACAATATCTATATTTACAGGGCAGAAAACAACCGTTTTACAAGACTTAAAACAGTGGAAAGAAACAAGCTGAACTACTTTATCAGCCTAGACATTGCAGACATTAATCAGAACAGCACTCCTGAAATATTCATTACAGCCCTGAACAGCAACAGAGACCAGATAAAATCCATGGTTATTGAATACGACGGCACCCGGTATAAAAAAATTGTTGACAACTCTCCATGGATGTACCGCATCACAGACACAGGCCAGGGCAAACCTGTACTGCTGGGTCAGAAAATGGATCATAAAAAAGAATCTCTTTTTTCATACCCCATTTTTGTTATGCAAGCCAGCGGCTCAGACTATACACCCGGGGAAAAAATCCTCAATCAGGGCAAGGGCAATGCGCTTGGAACGGTCTACGACAATGTCCTTGAAATGGGCAGAAAAAATGCTGTCTCCTTTGACAAGGGCGACTATATCACCCTTTTCAAAAACAAAACAGCCAAACTCTGGACCCAGAATACCAAGTCCGGCGGCAATATGACTTATTTTAACCTGCCTAAAAAAGACCCCTCTCTTCCAGGCAGTAATATTCAGTATTTTCCCACCCGGCTGATCACAGCTGATACCAACCAGGACGGCAGTCTTGAAGTGATCACCGCCTGCAATTACGACCTTGCAAGGGGGATATTAAAGGACTTCAGGCTGTTCTCAAAAAGTTATATTGAAGCCCTTGAATGGGACGGTCTGGGACTTTCAACCATCTGGAAAACCAAATCAATTTCAGGGCGAATCAGTGACTTTTTTATTAAGGATTTTGACAATGACGGGGTTACAGAACTGGTTTTATCCCTTGTCACCAAAGAAGGTCATACCATGGTCAGTAAGGAAAGCAGCATTGTGATTGCTTATGATTTCACTGAAAACTAACCTTGGGGGATCAGACCTGAAAGAGTTAAGTGTTAAGTGTTAAGCCAGTGACGGCAGACGGCTTTCATGCTTCGTTGTGTCCGCCAGGACATGGGGGTTATATGAAAGTCGTGGTGCGCCGGCAGCCAATTAAGAGCCCCCCAACGGCATTCTCCTATTGGCTGCGCGTCTTTGACCCATGCTTCGTTGGGTCCGCCAGGACATGGGGGTTAAAAAGCGGCTCAATTGAGTTTAAACCTGGAAAACCGGTCAATAAGATGGCCTGACGCATAAATCAGCTGGCCGGAATCCTCTTTTACCCGTTTTGAATTATCGTTGTTGGCCTTGAAAAGATCTGTCAGTTTCCCGGCATCCTGGGTGACTTCAGTTAAATCGTTACGGGTTTCTTCTACTTTTGCCCGAATGCCGCTCATTTCCAGGGATATGGAATTGATATCCCCGGTAATCTCTACAATGCATTCATCCTGCTCACTGACTTCAGCAAAAATCAATTGTGAAATCTTATCAAGATCTCTGATAACCTGATCAACCTGCTTTATGCTGCTGCGGGTATCCATAACGTTCTGGTTAATCTGCTCTATGCCGGCATTGATTTCCTTTGTAGACCGGCTGGTCTGCACAGACAGGGCTTTTATCTCTGCTGCTACCACGGCAAACCCGTTACCCGCCTCACCAGCCCGAACGGACTCAATGGAAGCGTTCAAGGCCAGAAGATTGACCTTTGCTGCGATTTCATTTATTATTTTAGTGATTTTATTAATTTTTTCAGTATTATCAAACAAAGCGTCCATATTGGCAGATGCAGTTCCCGACTGCTCAACCGCCCGGCTGGAAATATTCAGCGCTTTTTTTGTTTTTTCCTGAACCCCTGAAATAATCAGCTTGATCGTTTCTGTACGCGCCCTGACCTTTTCTGATCTTAACTCAGAATTTTCAACAGCTGAAAAAATCTGATTCATATCCTCCTTCTGCCTTTGCATTCTGTCAGACACTGAATTGATAAGCTGCTCTGATTCATCCATGCGGCTGCACATGGTTTCAGACACCTCCACAAACTGCTCAGATGCACTTTTAACCTCTTTTGACGTATCATACACGTCACTAATCATCTCCTTGAGATTGGCGGAAAAGGTGTTAAATCCATTGGCCAGAATACCGATTTCATCCTTTGACCCGGATGAGATCCGCTTGGTTAAATCCCCTTTTCCACTGGACATATTTTCAAACATAGTTGACGTCTTCACCAGGGGACGAACGATTCGTTTCAGCAGAAAAGTAGATACAACAAGAAACATAATCAAAAACACAGGGATCATCAGGGAAGGCATAAAAACTTCAGATTTAACCCTGCCTAAAATAATACTTTCCTTTTCAAGGGCAATTTCCTTGATATCATCCACAAACAGCCCTGTACAGACAATCCATTTCCACTCAGGTACCCGGACAAAACAGGTGAGTTTTTTCCCGATCTTATCTTTTTGACCGGGCTTGGGCCAGTCATAAACAATAAAGCCCTGGTTTTCTTTTCTGGCCCGGTCAATAATCTCTTTTATCACAAATCTTCCCTTGTGATTTTTAAGATCCATCTGGATTTTCTTCTCAAGTCCAGGATTCTGGGGATGGACGTACATCAGGCCGTCTTCATCCATAACAAAGAAATAATTGGATTTGTCCCTTCCAAACCGCATTTCTCTGATGGCTCTGATGGCATCATCGTAAAAATTGGATGTTTTGATAACCGCGCTGGCATTATCGGCTAGTTCCTTAAGCTTGTTCTTTCTCTCTTCAAACAGAAGTTTATGAATCTCTGTTTCATTGGTTTCCTTAAAAGCCGAATATGCAAATACTGAACAGACACTTATAATAACAAGGGTTGACAGGGTACTTGCCACAATTAAAAAATTGATTTTTTTAGTGATTGTAAGCCTCATATTTCCTTATTTCCTTTTCATTGTGACCCATTACATAACATAATGGCCGTTTCTGGCGTTTGCACGTATAATTCTACGAAATGGCAAACCTGGGAAATATGATATAGAACCTGTATTAGAATGCAGTTAAAAAGCGTTTAAAGTTTAATTAGTGAGACTGTATCCAGATTGAGACCAGCCGGTGGGGCCGCGCCATTGTAAAACCTGATGATTGATTGAGAGATGAACCCGTGTAAAAAAAAGCCCCTTGTTTTTAAAAACAAGGGGCTTTTATAATAACACTGAACAAATAGAGTTTACAGCAGGGCGTTAGAAATTAAGTATCAGCTCTCCTACAAAAACATTTGTGGAATCATCATTTCTGTCATCATCAAAATCAGGGTCTGATTTAAAATAGGAAAGAGAAATATCAGTGTTGGTGGCGATTCTGTACATAACATAGGCATTATAGGAAATCAAATTATCAAGTTCTGTCATGTCATCATCTTCAGGTTCCAGATACCCGATCTTGGATCCGGCTTTGAGTCCTTCCATGATATTAAAATCAGCGCAGATGAAACCGCCAAGAACACCGGCACTGTCTCCTGAAGGATCAAACGGTGCCCAGTTTACATTGGACACATAGGTCCACACAGGGGTATTTGAAGAATCAGGGGCAAAATCATCCCAGTTCCCCAGGTTGGTGAGCTGAATCTCATCATCGTCTGCGGCATCGGCCCAGAGAAACTCTGCGCCGATATTGATCATGTCTGTAACATCTTTATTGGCGCCCAGATAAAACTGAAGGCCTTCATAATCAGTGTCCCCGTCGTCGGTGTCACCGCCCAGATAGGCCAGTTCTGTATCAAAATTAATACCGGCCAGGGTGCCTCTGATATTCAGACCAATACCAAAGGGTGAATCATCATTGGATGAATCATCGTTTTGCATGACACCAAACAGATCTCCGGAAAAATTTTCTGCATCATGGGAGAAATTAATGGCATAAATGTCCTTGTCTTTTTCATCACCATGATTTGAAATGGAATCCCCTTCATCATGCTTGGCATAGATCAGACTGACGTCAACGGGATCAAATTTCAGGCGCAAATTCGCAGCAGTGGGGTTGCCGTCATACACTTCCATAATACCCAGGGCAAGAAACTGCTGACCAACTGTAAGGCTCCAGTTTTCCTTGTCAATGTGAACATTGGCACGCTCAATGTTAATCTGGGTACCGTCTCTGTTGCCGATACCATCCTCATGCCATCCTGGTCTGGCAACCGCACCTCTTGTGTAGTCATACCCCCAGATGGCCTCTCCAAAGTCTGCTCTGAAATCCGCATACACATCATCGGCAATATTGGCTTTCAGACCGATCATGAATTTCTGACGGACAAAATCGGCCTGATCTTCATCATTATAGGTCGGTGACCACATACCGTCACCGTATCCGTCCATCCAATAGGATCTGACATAAAAATGACCGTAGAGCTCAAGCCGGTCATCAGCATAAGCCGATCCTGCCATAACAAAGACAGCAGTTACTGCTATTAATGCGAGAATTAATCTTTTCATCTTAAATTTTCCTCCTACAGAAAATTGATTGTAATTTACAGCTTTTTTTTTAGAATTTTGTTTGGTGTTAAACCTTAATTTCCGGAAAAAAATCTGATCCGGACATAAAGATAATGCTTTTTACTTTTCAACCTCCTTTTATGGACAATTTCCATTTTTTTAATTTCTATTCACAAAAAATCACATAAATCCTGATTTCACGTTCTATCTTCATGAAACCAAGTTCTCCCTGTTTACAGTATATTAGTTGATCTATATAGTATCCTCAGATAAAAAAATCAAGGGAATTTCTCAATCCATCCAGGAAAAAACATTGTTTTCTATTCTCAGGGCTGTATTGCTCGTTTAAATCATCCCTGGGCTGATAAAAATTATAAATCGAAAAACCAGGGAATGCTTCACTTTTTAAGCAGAAATTCCTGCTTACTGAAGTTTTCTGCGGATGGTATTCACCAGATCCATTCTGCCCCTTTTCTCCAGAAGGGGGATAAGTTCTCTGTAAAAAGGGTCCCTGTGCCAGATAGTGATCTTAAAAGGCTCAAACATATCAGGTGTAACATCATCTTCAACAAAGGCATCTGCCCTGTCAAGGGCCCCCAGGGCCACCAGTCCTGTCATGGTACGGACACATTTTTCACATTTTCCGCAATTCAGCCGGTCCTTAACATTGGCAAGGCAGACCCTGAGATGTGAAAGCCCCAGGTCCCATTGCGTAAGAAGACGCAGTTTATCTATCCTCAGCCATGACGCATCCCTGTGTTTGATTCTTATATCAAAACTTGAGTATTCCGGGTCTATAAGGGGATGGGACCCGCTGGGACCCAGATGATCAATATCATAGGATGAAGCTATATAAAAAAAATCAATACTTGATGAAAAAGCATGGGCAATCGAGGCGAGAACCGCGCCATGGAACCTGTAAAGCCAGATATCCCGGTCATCGCAGAGATGCCTGAAATTGGTATACACCGGCACAAGCCTGGCACCGGCCTGATCGGTAACGGCCTTCATGGTCTTTACAGCCCTGTCAAACACATAATACTTGCTTCCCCGTGCCACAACGCCTCCGATGTCAAACCCATGGATAAAAAAGCAGTCCCTGATATATCCAGGGTGGCTTTCTGGATATCTCAACCGGTTGAGCCTTAAGGCGGCCAGGGAATCCACCCCTCCGGAAAATACCATACCCGCCCGGTTCACAGGTTGTCTGGACAAGCCTTTTTTTTTCCGGCATTCCAGAACCAGGGGCGTCATTTTTCCCTTTGACCAGCTGGCCATCAGCGCCATGACAGTTTCCAGACCTTCAAGCAGTCCGGGACAGATCTTAGCATCCACGGATATCCGCTTTTCCCTGAAATAAAGGGCCGGAATAATGGCCCCAACCAGAAAGGCAGTGGGACTTACATGGATATTTGAACCCAATTCTTTTGTGGTTTCAATAAATACATCTTTTTCAGGCTGATCTGAGTCTTCAAAGGTGATACGGGCACAAATCCGGGTCCTGGTATTATTCTCCTGTCTAAAATCAGATATGATCATGGCTGCCTGCCTTGTCTGCTGTACCCGGCCCTGTCTAAAGGGGGGGTGGCTTTAGATGCCGCATATTTAATGATAATATCAGCGATATCTGTCCCTGTTATCTTTTCAAGCCCGCTGAATCCCGGTGAATAATTCACCTCAATAATCATGGGTCTGCTGTGCTGATCAATTATCATATCAACCCCGGCAATTTCAAGCCCTACTGCAGAAACAGCTTTAAGTGCCAGTTGTTTTAAATCCCAGGGCAGATCAATTTGAGCAGCACTGCTGTTTAAATGATAATTGGCCCTGAAATCATTTTTTTCCGGAATCAGCCTCATTTCCCCGGCAATCCTTTTGCCTGTTACCAGCACACGGACGTCCTGTCTGCCCCTGACCGGGACAAATTGCTGCAGAACAAGGCAGCCGGATCTTTTAAGACAGTCAGATACAATACACTCCGCGTGCTGGTCTGATTTTAAAAGAAAGACCCCCTTTCCCTGACGCTGATTCATCTCCTTTGCTATAACAGGATATCCGCCCAGACGCTTGACGCTGGCAGAAAGAAAATTGATGGAACTGATACACAAGGAATCCGGCACCGGTATTTGGGATGCCGCCAGGCACTGCAGGGTTAAAAACTGACTGCTGGCCGTGATAATGGGATCAATATCATTGACAAGGGGAATTCCCAGGGATTTAAGATGGCGGGTGAACAGCAGGCTGAAAGGGGTGATGGTTGACCCCTGCCGGGGAATCAGCACATGGGGCAGTGAACAGAAAAAATCACGAGGCAGCAAACTGAAGCATTCAGAGGTGTCTGCAGGCTGATGCCCTGTGGCATTTATGCTAAAAGCAAAATCATGGGGATTTATTAAAAAAAGGCCATGCCCCAGTTTTTCCGCGGCCTGCCTTAATCTTAAATTGGGAGGATAATCCTCCCCTCTTATTGTTGTCAAAGCAATATTCATAATTTTAAATGAAAGCCATCAGCCATCAGCCATCAGCCATCAGTCTTCAGTACTCAGCTATCAGTTGTCAGCTTACAGTAAGGGATCTTCCAAAAAATAATCCACGCATCTTGCTTGTCTTTTTGCCCGTCTCCTGCGTTGCGCCAATGGGACATATTTCAAT
>JAWOEJ010000173.1:0-5425 GCA_046482845.1 Desulfobacteraceae bacterium
GCGCATTGCGGGGAGGCGATAGATGCCGGTAAAGAGCTGGAGCTGCAGTGGAACTCCCTTTTTGAGGATTATCAAAACAGCTTTCCCGAGCTGGCCCGGGATTTCATGCCAAGTAATAGATGATGCTGATTATACAATCATTACACGTCGTGATTCAGAAGATGCTGTTGTTATGTCACTGGAAACCTTCAATAGTTTCATGGAAACTGTTTATCTTCTCAGGTCACCTGCCAATGCTGCACATTTAACAAAATCCATTGACCAATTTAGAAATGGGAAAGTCCAGGAAAGAGATTTAATAGATGAATAGAAAATTAGCCTGGACCGAAGAAGCATGGAAGGATTATATCTTTTGGCAAACACAAGATAAAAAGACTTTAAAAAGAATAAACAAACTCATTAATGACACAATGAGGCTGCCATTTGAGGGGATAGGGAAACCTGAACCATTGAGAGAGAATTTATCTGGTTTCTGGTCCCGAAGGATTGATGATACAAATCGACTGGTTTACGCTGTTGATGATAATTATATCACAATCCTTTCATGCAGGTATCATTATTGAACCATGAAAATCGAACAAATAAAGGTGAAGTCTCTATCCTTCAGGGCTTCGGATAGCCACTTGCCAATGCCGATACGCTTCCACAAGCCCCTAATCAAGGCACCGCCGGCCGGTTTGCTGGAACTGAATTTATTGGATATTTTAACAAAAATCTGGCAAAATGAACCCACAGTTGCCGAACACGGGATTATATAATTCATTAATTCATCTTTGCCAAAATCCATGCTTTCATTGAAATCGCTCTACAGGGTTTCGGCAAAATGATCATAGTGGTCATTGGCAATAACGGTCAGTTTGTTGATTTTTTTATTTTTGATCCGTTTTCCGTGAATATCCACGGGCAGGCGCAGCCCCCGGCCGATTTCAGGCCAGAAAAGAGATATCTACTTCATCTGCATTTTTTCCCACAGGCCAGCAGAGCATATGTTCCGGTTTGTCGTGAAACGGTTTATCTGCAGGTTTCCGGCTGGTTGTTTTGATATTAATGGAAGGGGCCTTGTAAAACAGAACAAATCGTCTTTTCAGGTTGAAAAAAATGCTTTCTGTGTCATAAAAGGCTTCTGTCACGCCATCAATATACCCTGTAAGACATTCAACCGCTTTGAATTTTTTAATGCAGGCATCATGATACCGAATTTCGGATTTCCTGCTTGACTTCAGCTCCATGAAATAGGCGGCCCCATTTGAAATCAGGACATAGTCACACCGCATATTCTGCCCCCTGCCTTTTTGGAAAAGCGTATTTGTCCTGACGCTGTCAAATGCCAGTAACACAGCATCTTCTCCGACATTATTGATTTTCACAAGTGTGAGAGTGGCGTCCTGGGATTTCTCTTTTAAATATGCGGTCTGCTGTCTTATCTCGCCGAATATCCCATTATTCAGAATATCCTTCTTGATAACCGAGTAGTAACAATTTGCTGACCGAACTGGAAATAAATATGTATTGTGTCCCCGAATTTTGAAATAAATATGTATTGTGTCCCCCGAATTTTATTGCAGTTTGTTAAATAAAATGTTACTTTTAAAAAGACGGAAATAATCCGTACAAAAAGGAGGGTAAAATGGCAACTGCAAGGTTAGACATAAGACTTGATGAAGATGTTAAAGCTAAAGCTGAAAAAGCTTCTGCTCTTTTAGGCCTGAAAAGCCTTACAGAGTATGTAGTCAGATTAATGGATGAAAATGCTACACAAGTTATAGCTCAAAATGAAAGCATAGTTGTAAAAGACAATATCTTTGACCAATTTATTTCAGCTTGTGAAAAGGCTAAAGATCCCAATAAAGCTTTAAGAAAGGCTGTAAAATCAACTAAAGAAAACGGCTTTTAAAATGAGTTGGAGTAAAAGTTTTAAGGAGTTGAATAAGTCTGTACATGACCGGGCATCTTTTGACTGTGGAGAAAAAGAACTAAATACATTTATTCAAAACCAGGCGGCAAAGCATATGAAAGCAGGTATAAGCAGAACTATGGTATTACCCGCAAAAGTTGCTTTACCTAATCGAAAATATCCAATTTGTTCTTTCTACAGCGTAACTCCAGGCTCAATATGCCGTGAAACTTTACCTGTAAATCTGGCTAAAAAATTACCTCATTATCCTGTTCCTGTTTTTTTGCTTGCTCAACTGGCAGTCCACAAAAAATTTCATGGTAATGGACTTGGTAAAATCACACTGATAAAAGCTTTGGAATACTTATGTGAAGTAAATTCCTATATGCCAGCCTATGCTGTTGTTGTAGATTGTCTTACAAAATCAGCACAAAATTTTTATACAAAATATGGATTCGAAATTTTATGTACTCGTAACCGACGAACCAGAATGTTTTTGACAATGAAAACTATAGATAAATTATTCAATAATTAGCCCCGAATTTTTTGAACCCATAGGTTTTGTAATGATGGGGGCAGGTCAATGTTCAGCTGCGATGTCCGGACTTTTTTTGATTAATCTTTTCACTTCCATAATTTCGCCACACCATTTCTATGATAAACAGGGTCGGGCTTCGGTTATTACGCTTTTGACAAAGGACTCTGTTTAAAGGTAAATTTAAACAAAAGCGCAATAACCAAAGCCTGACCCCACCCCAGGGTAACCGATGTTATGATCAAGCCCGCGTTAATGACCGTTAATGTCAATTGTTTTAACAGACCGCAAAGCCGTCAATGCCCGGAACCGGCTGGCCGGGGGTGACCCTGCTGACCTGGTATCAGATTCATATGACTGGCAGTTATGGTGATGTTGATCCGGTCAGAACGCCCAAAATCATCTGAGACCGAAAGAATATGGGTTCCCTCATCCGCCTCCCATAGAAAAACCGTTTCAGGTTTTGATTTCCCAATATAGTTTGTATCCAGAAACCAGTAAAGATTTTCCACGCCAGGTCCGCTGGACGCTTTTAAGGGGATTTTTCTGTTGTTTTTAAAAATGATATATTCCACCCCCGATGCGGGTGATATTATGTCTGGGGAAATGCCATGGTCTGTAAAATTTGAATGTAAACATTCATTTTTAAACGGAGGAATCTTTTTTATATAGATGCCGCCTTTTTCAAAAAGATGTCTCATTTCTCCGGACCAGAATTCATAGACCTTTATTTCTGTTTGTCCGGGGATGAATCTGCAGTCCCTTAAGCCGGTTTTTGTATCTATAAAAACAGGCTGGTGAAGATCAGATACATCAATCGGGGAAACCCCGGGAATGAACCAGGCCTTTATAGTATGGGGGGTGAATTTTCCGGGAAGCTTTCCTGAAACGGCACATACATCGATTTTTTTGACATTAAGATGATCCAATATTTGACTGTCCGGGTCTGTTTTTCTAAAGGGCTTTACATGGTTGACGATATCAAAAAACAACGGGCCGGCACCTTTTCTTCCGGTAAATGCAGGGTTTCCCCGGCCATTGAAATTTCCAACCCACACAATCAACACATAATCGTTAAAAATACCTGCTGCCACTCCGTCCCTGAATCCATAGGATGTTCCGGTTTTCCAGGCAATTTTACCCTTTGATTGTTTAAATGTGTCATACCCGTTTGGCGGCGGATTTTTAGAAAGCTCTGTTTTTATAATAAACGCCGCTTCCCTGCTTAATACCCGTTTTCTGGTTTTTTGACTCTGATCCGGAGGTTTTTCCTTAACAAATTTTACATTCTGAAACTCTCCCAGGGTCCCGAGAACGCAGTAAAGCGAGGCAAGCTCCACCAGGGTGGTTTCCCCTCCGCCCAGAACAAGGGAAAGTCCATAAAAATCTTTGCTTTTTAATCCCTTGACCCGGCATGAGTACAAAAAATCATAAAGATCTGGATTTTTGATTTTGGATGCCAGATCAACGGCCGGCAGATTTCTGCTTTTTCTTAACGCATCCATGGCAGACACAGGGCCTTGAAATTGTCTGTCATAGTTTTCAGGACAAAATCCGCCAAATGATGCTGGAGAATCCTTTAACAGGGTGTGTGAATGAATCATTCCCTGATCCAGGGCCAGGGCATATACAAAGGGTTTTAAAGCAGATCCCGGCGATCTTTTTGAGGTGCATCCATTTACCTGGCCCTGGATGGAGGTGTTAAAATAATCTGCAGACCCTGCCATTGCCTCAATTTCACCAGTTTTGAAATTTACAAGCACACAGGCGGCATTTCTTATGCCGACACGCTTTTTTTTCTGAACATAGGCTTTGATTCTCTGTTCAATGATTTCCTGAACATGTAAATCAAGGGGGGTGGATACACGCTTTTTTAAAAACAAATCCTTTTTTTCAAGAAAATCTGTAAAATGGGGCGCCCTGAACGGGAGATCGCTGATCTTATAATATTTGAGAAAAAGATCATCGGATTTTTTGTCAAAACCCTCGCATAGTCTTTGTTTTGCCTTTTCAAGGGCTGCCTCTCCTTTTTTTGAGTCAGGATACCGGTTTGAGGGATTCTGGGGAAGAACGGCAAGGGCGCAGGCCTGGTAAAAATTTAAATCAGATACGGGTTTATGAAAAAAGATTTCTGAAGCGGTTCCCACCCCTTCTATATTTCCGCCGTACGGGGCCAGATTTAAATACGCCTCTAAAATTTTTTTCTTTGAATAATGCCTTTCAAGCTGAACCGCTCTTATTATCTGGGTGATTTTGCCGGTTAAAGACCTTGAGTCAATGCCAAACCTGAGCCGTGCCGCCTGCATGGTGATGGTGGAAGCGCCCACTACTCTTTTTTTCAAAATAAAGGTGTCGGTAAATGCTCTTAAAATCGAAACCGGATTCACCCCGGGGTGATAATAAAAATACCTGTCTTCATAGGCCAGAACTGCTTTTTCAAGATGTTCCGGGATTTTTTCCATGTCTGTGAAAAGCCTGTATTTGTCATCATCAGAAAGGGTAAGCCGTAACAGCCGGCCGGATCTGTCCGTATAGGCCTTTGACCATGTTTTTAAGGGATACAGTCCTGGATCCGGAATCATAAACCAGACCCAGGCTGAAATTATAAAAAAAAATATTAAAAACAGGGAAAAAACGATACTCTTTTTCAAAACAAACCAGAGACTCCATGATCAGGTTTTTCTGTGGAAGACCCTATTACTTGATAACCGAGTATTAAGTTTTTATGGAAGGGGCGAGCGCCGCTCCCAGCGGAGCTATTCAAAAAGCTTGATCATCGGGTGACATACATTTATTGATTTACAGAAATACTGCCCTTTTTTGTTACAGCATAAAGATCTGGGTCATACAGCGACGCTGCCTGAATTGAGGGAATGGTAAAATCTCCTTCAAACCCTGCTCTGATACTGTACTTAAATGTGGTGATGTCAGGAAAAGCGCTGAGATAGAAAACCGCTCTGTCCTCTCGGACATCAATATACTGCGCTTTTCTCAAT
>JAWOEJ010000042.1:0-7378 GCA_046482845.1 Desulfobacteraceae bacterium
GAAGGGTTTTTATCCTATGGCGGCATGGCGGGCCGCGATATGGCGGCACTCTCGGTTGGACTAATGGAGGCGACTACGTTCGAATTCCTCGACAGCAGGATCAGGCAGGTGCACTACCTCGGAGAAAAACTGAAGGAGTACCAGGTCCCGGTCCAGGAGCCCTTCGGCGGACACGCGATCTTCATAGATGCCAAAAAATTCCTGCCTGAGGTGCCCCGCGAAGAGTATGTCGCACAGACCCTCGCCCTGGAGCTCTACCTCGAATCGGGCGTACGTTCCGTTGAGATCGGTACGCTGCTGGCCGATCGCGATCCGGATACACGGGAAAACCGGCACCCCGAACTGGAGCTGGTAAGGCTGGCCATACCGCGCAGGGTGTATTCGAGGAACCACATGGACTATATTGCTGCGGCCATGAAAAATGTCTACGACCGCCGGGATGCGATCCGCTCGGGGTACAGGATCATCAGCGAGGCACAGATCATGCGGCACTTCACCGTCGCACTGGAGCCGGCACAAAAGTAACTTCCTGAAATTATGAACATAACCCGGTTCTAATTGTCTACATTCTTGTATTTTCAAATTAAAAGCTGACCTTTGTCGGCTGGAAATAAAGGTGTTCATGAACCTGCTTGAACCGGGTCCGCAAAACATCTTAAGATCTTTTTGAAAAACTGGTAATTATAAGCTTACACTCTTTTGAAGGATTTAACCACAGGTAAAATTGGACTGGGGATATTCAAATTTGCGCTGCCGATGCTGATCGGACAGATGTTCCAGCAATTGTACACCTTTGTCGACCAGATCATCGTCGGCAACTTCCTGGGAAAAGAGGCACTGGCAGCTGTTGGGGCATCATTTCCAATCATCTTTACCCTGATCGCCCTGGTGATCGGGGTAGCCAGCGGGGGAACGATCGTTGTCTCGCAGTTCTTCGGGGCGAAGGACTACAAAATGGTGAAGCGCGCCATTGACACTGTTTTTATCATGCTGTTCGCAGCGGCCATAATACTTACCGCCATTGGATATCCTTTTATTGAGCAGATTTTCAAGCTGATGCAGCTTCCCGAGGAGTTGATGGAGATGGGTGTCTCCTACCTGTCGGTGTATATTGGCGGACTCTTTCTCTTTTTTGGGTACAATGGGGTCGCGGCGATTCTTCGCGGACTGGGAGATTCCATCACACCCCTCTATTTTCTGATCCTGGCTACTGTATTGAATATCGGACTGGACCTCCTGTTTATCGTGGTCCTTGAATGGGGTGTTGCAGGCGCAGCATGGGCCACCATCTTCGCCCAGGGAACCGCATTTATCGTTGCTGTATTCTACCTCAACAGGACCCATCCGCTGATCCGTTTCAACATCCATGACTTTGCGTTCGACAAAAAAGTGTTCAGGGAGAGCATGCGGATCGGTCTCCCGACAGGCCTGCAGCATACCTTTGTGGCATTCGGAATGATGGCACTGATGGGTATCGTAAATACTTTCGGCACCAACGTGACGGCTGCATACACCGCAGCGGGAAGGCTCGACAGCCTGGCCATTATACCCGCGATGGTTTTTGCACAGGCACTGGCAACCTACGTCGGTCAGAACATGGGAGCCGGGAAGCTTGAACGGGTGAACCGGGGGCTCTGGACAACGCTGTTTATGTCCTCCGTTGTATCGCTGATGATGACTGCCGTGGTGATAATTTTTAAATATCCTTTGATGGGGTGGTTCACACAGGATACAGATGTGATCCGTATCGGCGGTGATTACCTCACCATCGTTACCTCCTTCTACCTGATCTTTACATCCATGTTCATCTTCGGCAGCGTGATGCGCGGAGCAGGCGACACACTGATCCCGATGTTCATTACCCTGTTCTCTCTCTGGCTGATCCGCATACCGGCGGCATTCTTCCTGAGTGATAAATTCGGAGAAACCGGTATCTGGTGGTCCATTCCTACCGGGTGGACCATGGGACTGGTATTGACACTGATCTATTACAAGATGGGAAGGTGGAAAAGCAAGGTGGTTGTAAAGCCACCTGCGGGAGTGTAGGCGTTCACCCCGGCACCATAAGCTGTGTCGCTCGTTCGGTAAACCATCACTAAACAGCAGGGTGCGCCCCAAACAACAAATTTGCTACCTTTGCAAAAATTAATTCAGAGAAATATGCTCAAATCGATGACCGGCTTCGGGAAGGCAGAGTGCCTCCTGCCCTCAAAAAAACTTACCATCGAGGTCAAATCGCTCAACAGCAAACAGATCGACACCAACACAAGACTACCCGCTATATACAAATCCAAAGATGTGGAAATCAGACAGATGCTTTCCAGGGCATTGGAGCGGGGCAAGGTTGAATGCAATTTGCACTATGAGATGATCGAAGGTGCCGCAGCGACCATTAATACCGCTGTAGTAAAAGACTATATAATACAGTTGAAGTCAGTTACAGAAGAGCTGCAACTGGGGTTCGATGATCTTTTAACAACAGCCATGCGTCTGCCCGATACCATCATCTCGGAAAAAGAAGAGATCATTGAAGAGGAGTGGGATACGGTAAGGGAAGCGTTGGAGAGAGCCATCAGTGAACTGGATCAGTTCAGGGTGCAGGAGGGTGCCGCGATGGAGCAGGACCTGGTCAGAAGCATCAACAACATACAGGAACAGCAAAAAAAGATCGCTCCTTTTGAGAAGGAGCGGATCGAAAAGCTGAAGGAGCGGATCCTGGGCAACCTGGAGGAGCTGAAGCAGCAGGAGGAGATCGACCAGGATCAGTGAACACAAGGAAATCCGTGATGTCCTGATTACAGGCGGTGATCCCTTTATCCTGTCTGATGAGAAAATTGAGTATCTTATCGCAAAAATCAGAGAAATTGACCATATCGAGATGATCCGGTTCGGCTCAAGAACCCCCATTGTTATGCCCCAGCGGATAACAGATGGCCTTAAGAAAGTGCTGGGCAAATATCACAAAATTCCCATCTGGCTCAATACCCAGTGTAATCATCCAAATGAGATCACCGAAGAAACCGCCAAAGCCGTCTTTAATCTTCTTTCCTGCGGGGTCAATGTGGGCAACCAGGCTGTCCTTTTAAAGGGGATCAATGATGATGTGGATACCTTTAGAAAACTTCATCAAAAGCTTCTTACAGTGAGGATCAAGCCATATTATGTGTTCTATTGTGAAGCAGCTCCCGGTATTGATCATTTCAGGACACCTGTGGAAAAAGGGTCCCAGCTGATCCGGGATGCACTGAGGGGACATACCACAGGCCTGGCCCAGCCCATGCATGTGATTGCCACCAACATCGGCAAAATCCCATTGATGCCGGATTACTATATCATGGAGAAAAATGAAAAAGAGTTTAAGCTGAAAAACCATAAAGGGGAAATCACCACTCTGCCGAATATCCCTGAATAAATATTATTACTCGATCATCAAGTTTTTTGAATACCGCCGCCCCCAGCGGTTGCCTGGCAGGGAACGAGTCTGATCTCCTTAGGTTCTCAATGTTCCTGACAGGCAACCGCTGGGGGCTCTTCATCGGCTGTTTCATATAACCCACATGATGCACAGCATCACAACAAACCCTGAAACTTGAATTGTACCGCGTCTTGTTTCTTGTATCTTGTTTCAAGTTTCTTATAAACCGGTATGGCCGGACCATGATCATCGATCCGGCCACAACGAAGAATGAAACGCCGCCAATGGCAATGCTTTGACAAGTGTTTCTTATAACCCACATGTCCTGGCGGACACAACAAAGCATGAAAGCTTTTAGCTGTTAGCTGAGTACTGACAGCTGATGGCTTTATCACGTATTATGCATCATACATGCTTTCTATTTTTTCATTGTAGTTTTTGATGATAATGTTTTTCTTGAGCTTGAATGTAGGCGTGATCATGCTGTTTTCTATGGTAAATTCCGGTACAAGGGTAACTTTTTTTAAGGTTTCAAAGGAGGGGAGTTCTCTGTTTTTTACGTCAACCTCTTTATTGATCAGGGCAATGATATCCGGGTGAACCAATAGATCTGACATGTCTGAGTATTTTATGGCGTTTTTATCTGCCCAGGCTTTTGTATTTTCTTCATCCAGGGTGGCCAGGGCTGAGAGGTATTTTTTCCTGTCCCCGACAATACAGATCTGGTTGATGTATTTTGAGGCTGTCATAATGCCTTCTATGCGGGACGGAGATATGTTTTTACCGCCGGCTGTAATGATCAGATCTTTTTGTCGTCCTGTTATTTTCAAAACATTGTTTTCATCGATCTCTCCAATATCTCCTGTTTTAAGCCAGCCGTCTTCGGTAAAGGTTTCAGCGGTTTCCCCGGGCATCTTATAGTATTCCTTCATTGTATTGCGGCCTTTGGTCAGCAGTTCCCCTTCTTCGGAGATTTTATGGAACAACCCTTCGCCCGGAGGGCCGACCACGCCGAAGTTATAGTTGTCCGGCCGGTTTACATTGGAAAATGACGTGTTCTCTGTCATGCCGACACCTTCAAGGATAAGCAGGCCTGCGGCATGAAAAAATCTGGCAATATCCGGATTTAAAGGCGCGGCCCCGCTGATGCACCATTCAACCCTGCCGCCGAGGGCGTTGTGGATTTTTGAAAAAATGATTTTTGAAGCGGCTTTGTACTGAAGCCCAAGAAAAAAAGGAATGGGCTTTCTGGCCAGCTTATGCTCGCTGATCTGAGACCCCACAGCACATGACCAGTGAAACAGCTTTTCAGTAACGCCGCCTTTTGCCTGAACATTGCTGATGATTTTTGTATGGATTTTTTCAAAAATTCTGGGAACAGAGACAAACCAGTTGGGAGCGGCCAGCTGGAAATCTTCCATAAGGGTTTCAATGCTTCGGGCAAAGGAGGTGGTATGACCTGCTTTTACTGCGGTATTGCAGCAGGTTCTTGCAAATACATGGGCCAGGGGCAGAAACACAAACATCTCTTCTCCTCTGGTAAAATCGCCACTATTATACACAGACTGGGCTGTATATGTGATATTGTCCTGGGTAAGGACAACGCCCTTGGGAACCCCGGTGGTACCGGATGTGTAAACAATCCCGGCGGTATCATCCGGTCCTGTCTGAGCGGTTCTTTTTTCAAATTCACTGTCCGGTATATCCTGTCCCAGGGTAAGAAATTCTTCAAAGGAGATGACCCATTCATCTTCTGGGCAGTCTCCGTTAAACAAAATGACCTTTTTGATATTTTCAAGATTGTCTCTGATGGAAAAGAGTTTGTCCAGCTGTTCCCGGTTTTGTGCAAAAATCACCACAGCGTCGGAGTGGTTGATGATATACTCGCAGTCAGCAGGCAGGTTGGACTGATATATGCCCACCGTACCTGCACCTATACACATATTGGAAATGTCTGTCAGCATCCATCTATAACAGGTATAGCTGAGAATATTTACCTTGTCTTCCTTTTCAACACCAAGAGCCATAAGGCTTTTTGAAACATCCTTTACCTCCTGGTAAAATTCCTTCCATGTAATGGATGTGGCATTCCCCTCCTTGTCAAACCATCTGAAAGCCGGTTTTTCAGCATTTTTCTCAATGGTTTCACAAAGCATTTCGTGATAATTGGTATAATCCTTAAAAGACATAACCTCCTCCTCCTGTGGTGCATAACGCCCGGGCTTTGACCCTTTTTCCTGCATGGGCAGCTGTTTCAAAAAGTGTTAAACAATTGTTTTTTTAAAAAATCCTATTTCTTCTATATTATTTCTATTATGATGTAAACATTAATAATTTTTTTTCATTGCAGAGGAAAGCACAAGGGTGCTTCCTCTAAAATGAACGTCAATGGGGTTTCCCGAGGGCTGAATAACCGATACATCTTCTCCCTTTACCAGTCCGACAGCTATGGAACCGGAACCGCAGGCGGTTTCATAAAAGCAGGTGTTGATATCCTTTACCCAGACCACGGGTTTCATGAATATCTGGTCATTTTTTTCACGGACCCGCAGCAGCCCTAAAGCACTGCAGTCTATATTCAGCCTTTTCCTTATGGTTTCCATATCTTTTCTGATGCTGTTTTCATGAAAGGGAAACGCATCTTCATTTACAACCACGTGGACAATTCCGCCCAGGTCCACTATTCTCACGGTTTTGTTGTCAAGCTTTTGTCTTTTCAGTCTGCCTGTCAGATGTTTAAAGGCTGCGCTGCTGAAAAATTCAGTGGTGGTGCACTGTGTGACCTCGGCTGTCACAACAGGCTCAAATCCTGAGATTTTAAATGTAAACCGTGTCTGATCAGACCTCATCTCTTTCAGGAAACAGGCAAAGCTTCGGGCGGCATTTCCGCAGAATTCACCGCCTGCCATGTCCAGTCGGGGAAGGGGGCTGTCGTCTTTATAAAACCCGACCTGCTCCACCCCGGGGCAGGTCTTTTGAATCAACCGGCTTAATTGTCCATAGTCCTTTTGGGTGCAGTCTGTTTCATAACAGATTGCCGTTGGATTTCCACCGGCTGCTTCAAAAACAGCAATTTTCATTTTTATTTCCTTATTTTTCCGGTGGCTGAACAGGTGTGACCGGCCCTTTCTGAAAGGCCTTTATCAGATTGGAAGGAATCGGTGTGGACTGAAATCCGTTTTCTACGCAGACCAGAACAAACCTGGCCTGGTTGCAGAGTGTTTTATCCTTTTCCCGGTAAATAAATTGATGGACAATCATGCTTTTTGTGCCGATTTTTTCAATTTCGGTTTTAATCTCAACCCTGTCATCATAATACACAGGGGCTTTGTATTGTATATTGACTTCAAGAACGGTCAAATGCCTGTTGTCTTCATTGACGAGTTTTTTGTAGGGATAGCCGATTTCCCGCATGTGTTCATCCCGTGCCAGGTTATAGATATCAGGGTATCTGCCGTTGTAAACCACCCCGCCTGTATCAATATAGCTCATGGGCACTCTGAAGCTGATAAAATGTGGTGGATAGGATTGAATCTTTTTCATTTAATTTTTCTTGTGTGATCCCTTTTACTCGATTATCAAGCTTTTATGGAAGGACCTGTTAAGAGCCCTCAGCGGTTGCCTGTCAGGAACATTGAGAACCAAAGGAGATCAGACTTTTTCCCTGCCAGGCGTTGCGACAATCAAGCTGTTTGAGGACCAGTGTCCGCAGTTCTTGATTTTTAGCCTGGCAGGGAAAAAGTCCTCCGTCGTTCTCGTTCCTGACAGGCACCCGCTGGGGGCGGCGGTATTCAAAAAACTTGATGATCGATTTTTAAATTAAACCGGTTGAGCGGACAATGCCACCCATTCCCCTGAAGTGGTTACCTTGACGGATGAAAACCCGTTTTTTTCAAGTTCTGATATAACTTTTTCCTTTTGTTCTGTTATGATACCGGAAAGGATTACCCGTCCCCTGGATGA
>JAWOEJ010000279.1:0-20913 GCA_046482845.1 Desulfobacteraceae bacterium
AGGGAACAGCTCCATTAAGCAGCAGGAAAAGAGATGGCAGGGCTGACAGCCCCGGCCGGGAAGATTTGGAAATTCTGATTCCCCTGCAGGCGGTGTTTCTGTTTTCCAATTTAGATGAAATTTCCCTGTTTTCAGGGTCCGGGTCAACAGGGCTTGCCTCGGGCAATACCCTGGCACAGGCAAAGCTGTCCGCCCTTATGGAGGTGATTGAACGACACCAGGCCTCTACTGTTCTTTTTGATCCGTCTCAATGTTTCAGACTTGTCACAGGGGAGGAAAATCCAGGCTGGTTTTTGAATGCCTGCCGGTCAATGGGAATTGAGGTCCAGTTTCAGGATATTACCCCGGAGTGGGGACTTCCCTGCTGCAGCTGTTTTGTAAGGGCACAGGACGGACGGGTGTGCAGGGGAACAGCAGCCGGCCTTGATGCCAGGCAGACCATTGTTTCAGCAATGACGGAAACCAATTATCCGTTTCCAGGTGGTCCTCCTTCTTCTCCGGATGTGGTAAATCCCATGGTTGTGGAATATGAGAATCTTCCGGATTTTTCAACAGGATCATTTGCATCTGATCTGGATCTGGTGGAGCAGCTGCTCCTTGAAAATGGGTATTGTCCCTGTTATGTGGATTTGACACGGGGGGATCTCGATATTCCAGTGGTCAGGGCGGTGATTCCCGGAATGGAAATGCTGGGGGATTTTGATGCGTTTTCAAGGGTTCATCCGGATCTGTTCAACCATTACCTCAGGCTTGTACGCAGGCATTAGGCGGTTTTCCCTGCAGGGTCAGGATTGCCACTGGTGATGTTTCAAATCAGGGTGTGTAAAAAAGAATCAGGACAGAGGAGTTTTTCCCTCTGTCCTGACTGTTCTGATTTTTTATGATGGGTTTAATACACTTCAGGTCTTAAATCCCTGCAGTATTTCTGAATAATTTCTTCATCGTTTTTAGGTGTCATCAGGCTGACAATGATAAAGAAGAAATAACCGATAAAGATCCAGTAGAACTGATGGGGCGTTGAAATCTTATTGGCAGGATCACTGAGGAAGAACCAGTGATTGCTTCCAAGGGCATTTTTCGCATATATCCATGATGATGTGGATGCAATGGTCATGACCAGTATGTTCAGTCCGGCAGCAATGGTTGTACTTCTCTCCCACCATATACCCAGTACCAGAGGGGGCCCGACTGAAGCGATGAGAACGACAAATGCGGCGCCGGAGATGTCAAGGACCAGTCCCGGCGGCTTAAAGGACATGGCTGCACTGATCAGAAGAACCAGGGTGGTCATAAGTCTCATGCACTGTACAGGCTGTTCCTCAGGCCATTTGCTGCCAAACACCTTGCCGATGATGTCCCGTCCAAGAACAACATTGAGAACCATTGTCCAGCCTGCTACGGTGGCCATGGCAATGGCCAGTCCGCCGGCAGCTACAACAGCCAAAAGAAACGGGCTTTTCAGGGATTCAACAGCGGCAATCATGGAGTAGTCCGTTACGGTTGATGCGGCAACCCCATAAGCGCCTTTCATGTGTTTCAGCAGTCCAACGGCGCTGCTGATGCCTTCTGTCTGCATCAGGGGGTGGAGCTGTTCGATGAGAACCCGCGCGCCTGTTCCTATGATGATCAAGCCGATGTACATACCTCCGCCGATAACAACTGCCCAGAATACACTTCTTCTGGCGGATTTGATGTCCTGGGTGGTAAAAAAACGGACAACCGTGTAGGGCATGGTGGAAAATCCAAAATGCCATACAAAGAAGAAACCGATCATACCCAGGGCGGTTCCCACCAGGGGATGGGACGGCACCTCTGACGCGTAGGGGGTGTTAAAGAAATTGGCACTGTTGGCAAGTACTGCATCGGTAAGTCCGTTGATTCCGCCGTAATGGGAGAGGATGAAAATGGCTGCCAGCAGCGAGGCAACGGTCATGGCAATCCCCTGAAATGCCGTGGATATGGTTGTGGCAACCATTCCGCCGTAATAGACATAACCGAACACCACCGCTGTTGCCAGTATGACAGACAGGGTAAAGTTGATTTTAAGAATACAGAGCAGGAAAAGCGCTGTACCTACAATGGAGAGGATGACATAGGCAAACCCGCCGATGACTGTAGGAAAGGCAGCAATGAGTCTCATCCATTTTGTTCCGTATCTGTCAGCATAATAATCTGTAAACGAGGTGGGGCCGTATTTTCTAAGTGGTGCTGCTGTAAGAAGCGTGGTTAAGGGCATTCCTGCAATGATTCCGGCAAGGGCCCACCAGAAGGGGTAGCCCAGAATAAAAATAAAGGCAGGAAGTCCTAAAAAGCTTGCAGGACTAAGAAAGGTAGCCGACAGGGCAGATCCGTTAACAAAGGGACCGACTTTTCTGCCGGCCACGTAAAAGTCAGACGCATCAAGGGATGCTTTTCTGGAATACCATCCAATATAGAAAATTATAGCAAAATAAATAACCGCTCCAAGTATAACTATCGGATTTGCTGCCATTACTCACTACCTCCTTTTCTTTCAAGCATTGTCCTGTCCCTTTTTTCTTCAAAAATTACATAGATCCAAGCCACTACCAGGTTGTTAATCCACAGGGCAAACATCCAGTTGTAGATATAACAGCATGGAATGCCGAACAGTTTTTTCAAAGGAAACCCTGGAATACTCATTTCCAGACACATGAAAAACAAAATCCAGCCATACGTAAACCCAGTTCCAATCCAGAAAATCTTAGGCATACTTTTAAACATAAACAGTTCCTCCAAAGGCGTTACAGATTTATAATTAACTGACAGACTGATTTTTCAGGAAACATAATATACGACAGCATCTGTTTCATAAAAAAAGGACTGCCAACTCTTCCCCGTAAAAAACGACTTGGTAGTCTGAACTTATTTCTATTAATTTAATATGGCTTATTGAGCGCTCAGTCAGGTTTGTTTTTCATCTAAACATCAAATATGGAAAATACTGTTGAACAAGGATTTGGATCGGCTATCGAGCGCTCAGTCTTTATTGTTTAACTTGATCTTATTTATGAAAAATATTTTTGTCAAACTTTTTTTTATTTTTTTCTACAGGGCTTTATCGGACGGTTTTCTCACCGAACGGGGTGTCCGGCATAAAAAGGTCCAAATCAAATTTACCCTGCCTGATTTCCTTTAACACCATTGTTTCTTTTTTGATTTCAAGATCGCTTTGTTCAGGGGTGTCAGAGGACAGGTTTTCAATATACGACCCCTTTACACTGAGTGTACTTTTGACGGGAACCCCCTTTATCCGGTCAAGCTTGTCTTTGATGGCGGACAATGATCCCTGCCAGTACTGCAGAATATAGTTTAAAGGGCCCAGCCGCTGGGCCTGAAGCCCCATTCTTTTGGCAAGTGTTTCATGGAAATTCTGATATTGAGAAAACCCCGGCACTTCTGTGGATACCCACAGGTCCTGAATTACAATAGTTAGGCTTTTTGCGTCTTTTTTTATGTCCTCAGTTTCAAGGGTAAGCTCGGTTTTGACATGGGTGCATGTATATCCCTGTACTGTCTCATCATCTGAAATGATGGTTAAGGAAAATACCGGTTTTTTTACACTGTACCGCTTTGCCAGAAAATCATCGGCCTCCTGGTACAATTTGGCCGATTCTTTTAAGGCATCCACATCTGAGAGCTTTTCAAGGGGATAGTTGGTGATTCTGCTTCTGTACCAGTCCAGTTCACGGACCATGTCTCTGTCAAGGAGAATATGGACGGTTTTGCGCTCCTCCTTTTCTTTACCAAAAAACCTTTTTGTCCAGGATCCTGTATATCTGATATTTTTGTCGATATAGAGTTGTTGATCTTTGTAGGCTGAAACAACTAAGGTTTTCTGTTTTCCCATGAGATATTCATCCAGATCATATTCATGGATAAACAATACATCTCCCAGGGCAGGACCGCAGAAAAACAGTGATAATACTGCTGCCAGGGATATTATGCAGATAAGGGTGAGCTGCTTCATAAACCAATGATTTTTTTGTGGATGGTGATACAGATAAAAAGGGTTGCCAAAGGAATGGCAAGTCCGTAAAAAGAGCCCCACAATATACTCCCGCTGGGATCAAATCCCATGGGTTTGGTAAAATAGAGAAGAAAATTAATGCCGATACCGGCAAAAAAATAAAGATTATACCATTTTCTCTTGTTGTTTTCCCATTTGATCAGTTTTTCTTCTTTTGCATCCATTGATATAAAGTCTCCTGAAAAGGCTTTTGATTTTCTTTGTGTCTCTATGTCCCTGTCTTAACGTTCAGGGCCGGGTCTCTATTGAAAAGTCGGTGAACGAGCGCTCAATCATCCCTGCTTATCCATTGCGTAACACCTTTTTTCCGAAAAAACAACCTTAAAAAACAATAAATTTAAAGTTTTTGTTCGTCATCGCAAATATTATATATTAAATAAACATTATTCAGAGGGCGAAAAGGGGAGTTCCGAGGAAAAAAAATGCGCGGTTTGTCTGATGTACTCCGCTTTGGTCTTAGTTTTAAACACTTTTTTAAGCGCTTTTGGGTCGCCTTCAAAGGAAGGGCCCAGAAAGGACCAGAAGCCCTTCATCCGGCCGATGACATGGGCGGGACCGGAAAAAATTTTATCGTAGGCGCTAAACAGATCATCATGGAAATTTTTTATTTTCCAGTGAGATTCACTGGTGTTTATCTGCATGTTTTTGATTCTGCCGGGCAGAAACGGATCGGCAAGGATTCCTCTGCCAATCATGAATTTTTCTGTGTCCGGGGATTCTGACAGTATTATCCTGATATTTTCACTGGATGTGATATCTCCATTGTAAACAAGACAGTGGTCTGTTTTTTTCTTTATTTCAAGAAAAGCCGACAGGTCAGCGCAGCCTTTGTACATTTGAAGGGCGGTTCTTGGATGGACAATTATTTCCTTTAACGGGTACTGGTTAAAAACAGGAAGCAGATTAAAAATGTCTGTTTTGTCTCTTTTTCCCAGGCGTACTTTAACGGAAAGACGGCATTGTATTTTTTGACAGACCTTTTCCAGAAAGGCATCAATCTCCATGGGAAAGGGAAGAAAGCCTGATCCCTTTTTTTTTCGGGTTATTTTGGTATGGGGGCATCCCAGGTTCCAGTTTATGGTGTCGTATCCAAGCTCTGAAATATAATTGGCAAGAAAAATAAAATCCTCAGCCCTGTTGCTGAGAATCTGGGGAATAATCTTTAAATTTTTATTGTTTTCCGGCAGGATGTCCCTGATTCTTGACGGCTTGAGCCGTTTTTGATCCATGGTGGAAATGAATGGGGCCACAGCGCTGTCAAGGCCGGAAAAATGCCGGGAGTAAATATTTCTGAAAACAGCGTCGGTAAACCCCTGGAGGGGGGCCAGAATCAATTCTATGCTCATTTGTTTTCCTAAGGTGTGTAACTCGATTACCAGGTGTTGTAACAGCGTCCGCCACCTAAGGTTGCCTGGCAGGAACGAAAAAGTCTGATTTCCTCGGGTTTTCAATGGTCCTGACAGACAACTTATTTCAACTTGCTACCTAAGGGTCAAAAGTTAATAATATTGTCAAATATATTTTTTGCCGTCAATAAAATACTTGACAGGATTTCTTTGTGTGTTTTAGAATATAGATTCTAAATTTGAAATTTATCTACAGAAAATGGAGACGCAATGACGGGAAAATCCCGCAAAGAACGAGATGATCACAGACGGCAGCAGGAGATAAGGCAGGCAGCTTTGTCGATTTTTGCATCCTGCGGGTTTCACGGTGCGACCATGTCCGAAATCAGCCGGTTGTCTGAATATCCCCTTGGCACCATATACAAATATTTTTCCAGTAAAAAACAGATCTACTATGAGCTTGTCATAGAAAAGGCCAGGGAGCTTGCCTCAATCCTTTTAAAAATAAGTGAACAAAAAGATCTGAATCCAAGTGAACGGCTCAAGCGTTTTTTATTTGCCAATGCAGAATTCTACATGGAGAATAATGAATTTATCCGTATCTATATTTCCGAAAGGAGTAATATTGATGCTGTGATGATGCCGAAACTCAATGCAAAAATAAACCGCATGCATAATCGTATGGTTGAGCTTTTTCAGTTAACCTTTGAAGAGGGAATAGCAGGCAGAATTTTTAAACCTTATCCTGCCAGAGAGATGGCTGTTTTGTTCAGTGACATTGTTCATTCTGCCGCCTGGGCCTCGCTTTTCAAAGAAGAGGAGGAAAACAAGCTGGAACAAAGATTGAACATGGTCTTTGAAATGTTTGCCCAGGGGGTTTTTAATCAGCCATCAGCCACCATGTGGCAGTAATCAGCATGAAACAGGACAGTGCCGCCCCCGGCTGTTTCATATAACCCCCATGATGCACAGTATCACAACAAACCATGAAGCTTGAATTTTGCCGCGTCTTGTATCTTGTTTCAAGTTTCTTATAACCCACATGTCCTGGCGGACACAACGAAGCATGAATGCTGTTAGCTGAGTACTGATGGCTGACGGCTGATGGCTTTGATATAAAACAGACATGCCTTGACAGGCACAACAAAGCATGAAAGCTGTTAGCTGAGTACTGATGGCTGACGGCTGATGGCTTTTTCATAAAAAAAAGAATTAAAACCAGGAGGGTGTTAAATTGGCACAATCTATTGCAGACAGAAGAGATCAGGAATTTGTACTTCACGAGGTGCTTGAACTTGAAAAATTATCCAGACACAAAGCCTTTGAAGATTTCAATAAAAAAACCATTGATATGGTAATAAAGGAAGCCAGAAATCTGGCTGTCAAAGAAATCCTGCCCACCAACAAGGAAGGGGATGATCAGGGATGCGTGTTAAAGGACGGCAAAGTCACGATTCCTGAATCCTTTCACAAACCCTATACGCTTTTTTGTGAAGGGGAATGGATCGCCATGTGTGATGATCCTGAATACGGCGGTCAGGGCATGCCCCATTGTCTTTCAATGGCTGCTGGAGAGATGTTTACCGGCGCCAACTGCGCCTTTATGATGTATCCCGGGCTGACCCACGGGGCAGGCAAGCTTGTGGAGGAATTCGGCACAGAAAAGCAGAAACAGGTTTATCTGGAGAATCTGTACACCGGCAAATGGGCCGGTACCATGTGTCTTACAGAACCTGAGGCCGGGTCAGACGTCGGCGCTCTCACCACCACTGCCGTAAAAAATGAGGACGGCACCTATTCTATTACAGGCAATAAAATTTTTATTTCCGGCGGAGATCAGGATTTGACTGAAAATATTGTACATCCAGTTCTTGCCAGAATTGAAGGGGCCCCTGAAGGAACCCATGGCATTTCCCTGTTTCTGGTGCCTAAATACAGAATCAATGCCGATGGCACTTCAGGTGAGTCAAATGATGTTGAATGTACCGGTCTTGAAGAAAAGATGGGCATCCACGGCAATGCCACAGCAGCCCTTGCCTTTGGATCCAAAGGGAAATGCATTGGAGAGCTCCTTGGAGAGGAGAACAAGGGCATGAAGGCCATGTTTGTCATGATGAATGAAGCCCGTCTCGGCGTGGGGATGCAGGGATTCGGCTTTGCCTCATCCTCTTATATAAACGCTGTCAATTATGCCCGGGAAAGAATACAGGGCGCAAATCTGTTAAATATGTTTGACAAGAATCCTGAATCCGTTGCCATCATCAATCATCCCGATGTAAAACGCCAGCTGTTGTACATGAAAGCCTATGTCGACGGTATGAGAACCCTGCTGTATTATACCGGGCTGTTGTTTGACCGGGTCAAAACAGCGGAAAATGAGGATGATAAAGAAAAATTTCAGGGATTGATTGAGCTTCTGACCCCGGTAGTAAAGGCCTATTGTACGGACCGGTCCTTTGAGGTGTGTACCCAGGGAGTTCAGGTGTACGGCGGGTACGGGTTCACCCGGGAGTACCCCCAGGAACAGCTGCTGCGGGACTGCAAGATCACAAGTATATACGAAGGAACAAACGGCATACAGGCCATGGATCTTCTGGGAAGAAAGCTTGGGCTGAAAAAGGGCAAGCCGTTTATGGATTTTCTCGGAGAAATGAACAAAACAGTTGCAGATGCAAAAAAGAGTGACCATCTTGCCGGTATGGCTGAAAAAGTGGAATCAGCAGTGAACCGGCTGGGTGAGACAGCCATGCACCTGGGAACCACTGCCATGTCGGAAAAGGTCCTGGATGCCTTTGCCTCAGCCCATCCCTTTCTGGATGCAACAGGGGATGTCTGTATGGCCTGGATGGAACTCTGGCGGGCTGTTGTGGCATCGGAAAAACTCGAAAAGGCAAAGAAAAAGGATCTTTCCTTTTACCAGGGTCAGATTAAAACCGCAGAGTTTTTTATTACCTATATTCTGCCTTTAACCATGGGCAAACTGGATGCTGTTTCCTCTAATATAACAGCGGTTATGGAAATGCCTGAAAGCGGATTTGCCGTTTAACCGCAACTTTTTGCTAATCGGTTCTGAGCGGCATCTGTCAGTCTGGATATTGAAAACAGCTGCCGCTCGCTCTGGAAATGACAGAAATTTTCTGAAAAAATAAAAAAGTCTTTGACAAATGCAATTACATTCATTTATACCATAAACATTAAGTCTATTGAGCGCTCGCTCATTATGGTTAACAGGTTTTATACTTATAATCAGGTTATATTTTTTTTTCGTTTGTCCCGACCGAGCGCTCGGTAACAAGGTGACGTGTGTTTGAACATTTTATATATGTTCCTCTATCATAAATCAAAATCAGAACTGCAAGGAGAGATTTTATGGGCATGCAAGATCTATTCAAGGAAGTAATGGCAATCAACATGATGGAAGATAATGATGACAAGGAAAATAAGTCCAAAGCTTTTTTTGAAAAATTAAATCTTATGGAGTTGCCTGAAACATTCAACTGGGCCGAGGAGATAATCGAAGGCCTTCATGTAAAGGAGAGGGGCGATCAGCCGGCACTTATATGGACGGATATAGCAACCACTGAGGCCAAAACCTTTACATACAAAGAGTTTGCCGCCAACGGTAATAAATGCCTGAATGCCGTCCGTAATGCAGGGGGAAAGCAGGGGGACAATATGTACCAGATGCTTCCCATTGTTCCGGAAACGTGGTTTTCAACCCTTGCATGCGCCAAAGGAGGACTGGTTATCATTCCCACGGCAACATCCATGACCATGCGGGAAATGCAGTTCCGTTTTGAATCCTATCCTCCGGATACCGTTATCTGTGCTGAGCAGTTCACAGACATGATGGATGAGGCCATTAAGGCCACCAATGCCAGTCCCAAAATTAAAATCGTTCTTGGAAAAAAGGACGGGTGGATCAGCTACAGCGAGCTGGAAAAAGAGTCTGCTGAAGCAGAGGCAGCGCCCATAAAGAAAGAAGATATCATGTTCTGCTTTTTTACATCAGGCACCACAGGGCTTCCCAAACGTGTCGGCCATTCTGCCAGAGATTATCCCCTTGGCCATCTGTCTACTTCAGTTTTAGCAGGGATCAGGCCTGGGGATGTCCATAATAATCTGAGCTCCCCTGGATGGGCAAAATGGGCCTGGAGCAGTTTTTTTGGGCCTTTGAATATCGGTGCAACAGCTACTGGGTTTGATTTCACCGTTCTTGACGGAAACCAGTATATGAAAGCCCTGGAAACTCACAAGGTGAATGTGTTCTGTGCCCCGCCAACAGCATGGCGGATGTTTATCAGCCTGGATCTGGGACAATTTGATCTGTCTTCTCTGCGGCAGTCCATCGGTGCAGGAGAGCCCTTGAATCCGGAAGTCATCAAGCAGTGGAAAGACAAGACAGGTACGGAGATTCGTGATTATTACGGTCAGACAGAATCCTCGGCCATGATCGGCAATCCGCCCTGGATGGCGGGTAAAATGCGCAGCGGCTCCTTTGGCTATCCATCCCCTATGTATGATATTGTCCTTCTGGATGATGACGGAAACGAAGTAACTGTTCCTGATGAACCCGGCCATATTGCGGTTAATCTTAAAAAATGGCGGCCTCTGGGACTTTTTGAAGAATATATAGGCAGTCCTGAAAAAATGAGCAGCGTATTTGTCAACGACTATTATTACACGGGTGACCGGGCCTCCTTTGATGAAAACGGATACTGGTGGTTTGTGGGAAGAGCTGATGATGTGATTAAATCTTCGGATTTCAGAATCGGTCCCTTTGAAGTGGAAAGTGCCCTGGTCGAGCATGAAGCGGTTGCAGAAGCCGCTGTTGTCGGAGTTCCGGATCCAAAAAGACATCAGCTTGTAAAAGCCTATATCATTCTGAACAAGGGGTATACAGGATCAAGAGAGCTGGCCCTTGAGCTTTTTCAAAAGACCATTGAGCTGCTGGCTAAATTTAAGATTCCAAGAATCATTGAATTTGTGGATGAAGTCCCCAAGACCATCAGCGGCAAAATCAGAAGAATTGAGCTCAGGGAAAATGAAGAGGCAAGAAAGAGCAAGGGTGAGGATACGGCCCACAGCAATGAATTTTACTATTGGGACTTCCCGGAGCTGAGCTCAAAGAAGTAATAAGGGCTGCATAATAAGGAAACGCTCGTCATAGCATTGCCGCTGTCTGCGTTTCATTCTGTATTGTGGCCGGATCGATATTCAAGGGCCGGCCATGCCGGTTCTGTAACATTATAATGAAATAAAAACAGATCAAAAGGGGAAGCAGTGGATTAAAACCTGCTTCCCCTTTTCATATTTACACTTGATCATCAAGTCTTTTGAATACCACTGGGGGCGGCGCTCGGCCCTTACATAAAAACTTGATAACCGAGTTACAGGGACTGATCTTGTTCTTTCTGTTTATCTTCAAAGGGCATTTCAATTTCCACCTCACCGCCCCCGCTTCGAATGAGGTTGGCATTGGGATATTGTTTTCTGAATACCTTGATCATTTTTCTGTTTTCAGCAAGAACGGTTGCAATAAAAGATTTGTAGCCGTTTTTTCTTGCAATCTCTTCCAGGATTTGAATAAGCTTGGAAGCAATTCCCATGCCGTGGAGCTCTTCCTTGACCAGGAAGGCAACCTCTGCCACGTCATCTTCTGCCTCGGCATAGGAGCCTATGGCGACGATCTGTTTTCGTTTTCCTATCTGCATCAACCCGATCAGGGTCATATTTTTTCTATAATCCACATCTGCCCATTGTCTCTGCAGCATTTCCCTTGAAAACACTTTTCTTTTATTGAAAAACCGGTAATAGATGCTGGTTTCCTGCAGGGAATAGTAGAAATTTCTGGATTCAAACTCATCAGAGGGAAGCAGGGGCCGGATTTCAATGTTTTTCCCGGTGGGCAGTTTTAATGCGTATTTATAGTCATCCAGAAACAGCAGATCCTGGCTGGTGGGAGACAATTGATCGGCAAAAATATAGCGCCGCTTTTTGGCTTCTTCTATGAGCTGCTTTCTGAATTTGGGGTGGGCAATCTGGGCCAGTTCCATTACCCGCTGGTAAATGCTTTTTCGTCTCAGCTCAGCAATGCCGTATTCAGTGACAACAATATCAATATCACCCCGTGTGGTGGCCACACCGGCGCCTTCACTGAGGTGAGGAACAATTCGTGAGATGTCATCGTCACTGGCAGTGGAGGGCAGAACTATGATTGAAAAGCCTCCCTTTGACATGGCGCTTCCCCGGATAAAATCGACCTGGTCCCCGATACCGGAGTAGAAAAGATATCCTTTTGAGTCGGTGCAGATCTGCCCTGTCAGGTCCACTTCAAGGGCGGAACTGATGGAGATGAAATTGTCGTTTTTGGCAATCACGTTGGGGTCATTGACAAATTCAGATGATCTGAAATAGAACATGGGGTTATTGTCAACATAGTCATAAAGGGCCTTGGACCCCATGCACAGCGATGCAATCGCCCTTCCGGGCAGATAGGATTTGTGTTTGTTGGTGATGATTTTCTTTTTAAACAGAGGGAGCAGTCCGTCTGTAATCACCTGGGTGTGGATGCCAAGATCTTTTTTGTCTTCAAGGGAGGGAAGAATTGCGTCAGGAAGATGGCCAAATCCAATTTGAAGGGTGGCGCCGTCATCCACAAGCTGATTGACATAATGGCCGATTCTTTTAACCACATTCTGGTTTTTCAGTGTGGGCAGGGCTTCCACAAGGGGTTCCTCATGAAAGACAAAAAAATCTATGTCATCCACATGGACAAAGCTTTCTCCCCAGGTCCGGGGCACGGCCGGATTGATCTGGGCAATGACGGTTTTTGCGTTCTGCATGCCGGACAGGGTGATATCAACGGAAATGCCCAGGCTGCAGAATCCGTATTTATCCGGAGGGCTGACCTGGACCAGGGCAATGTCCAGTCCGATTTCCTTTGAAGCAAAAATTTCGGGAATCTGTGACAGGTAGACAGGCAGATAGTCGATTTTTCCCTCAAAGGCAGCCTGGCGCATGTACAGGCTTATAAAAAAGAGTTTTAATGAAAAACGGTTAACAAATTCCTTGTCGTCCATATATTTGGCAAAGGTGGAGGACAACATCTGATAAACCACGATATCCTGGATGGTTTTATCATTGACCATGGATCTGATCAGCTGCTGGGGCTCCCCGCAGCCAGTTCCAATAAAGACACGGCTTCCGTTTTTTATTTTTTTTACGCCTTGTTCTGCAGTGAGAATTTTTTCGGGACAGTATTCGTTTAGATTCATTTTGTATTTTCCTTTATAATCTGTTTTGCTGGAATCAGTCCTGTTGCCGCCGCTGAAACGATGTTGCCGGCAACACCAGGTCCGTCCCCGGCTACATACAAACCTTTTACACAGGTTTCAAGGTGATTGTCTGATTTGACCTGGGTGGCGAAAAATTTGATTTCAGGGGCGTAAAGCAGGGCTTCATCATTGGCAACCCCTGGAATGACGAAGTTGAGGGTTTCAAGCCCTTCTATGAGATTGGACAGAATTCTTTCCGGCAGGGCCATGGCAATGTCGCCGCATACGACATTTTTCATTGTCGGTTCAATATACCCCTTGTTTACACGGTTCCAGGTGGAACGCCGCCCCCTCTTAAGATCACCGAATCTCTGGAGAATCGGTTTGCCGCCGCCGATGATGGCGGAAAGCCTGCCAATGGATTCACCATAGGCCTGGTTGTCAGTAACCGGCTCGGTCAGTATAACCTTTGACAAAAATGCAAAATTGGTGTTCATTGATTTTTTTTCTGTATAGGCATGTCCGTTTACACATACAAAATCGCTGTAGTTTTCAAGGCTTATATATCCGCCCTGGTTGGTGCAGAATGTCCGGGTCTGATCATCATAGGTGGGGGTTTGAATAAAAAAGGTCGGGTCGTAGATGATATTGCAGAGATCATCCATGATGTCGTTGTGCACCTCAACCCTTACGCCAACTTCTATGCCCCTCTGGGAAAGCATGATTCCGTGGTTTCTTGCAAGATCAGACACCCATCCGGCACCGGCCCGGCCGGGGGCAAGAATAACATTCCCGGCAGAATATACCTGTTTGTTTGTGGTGACCCCTTTTACCTTACCATTTTCAACAATGACTTCCCTTACCTCTTCTGACGTGTGAATGTCCACGCCTTTGGACTGGATATCAGCAGCCATATCTGCAATATAACCGGGAAGATTGTCGCTGCCGAGGTGCTTCTGCCGGATTAGCAGAAGATCAATGCCAAAGCGCTTGGCTTCCTTTCGGATTTTTCTGGCCCGGTTCATATCGGTTGGATACACCTGTCCATCCATTTTATACCGGGTAAATAGCGCCTCTGTTTCGTCAATGAGTTTTTCTGCTTCAGGCAGGCTGACAAACTGGGTCAGATCTGTTTTGCCAAGTCGGGGTATGAAGTTTAATTTTCCATCGGAGTAAAGTCCTGCGCCGCCAATACCTGACAGTATATTGCAGGGATTACAGCCCAGGCATTTTTCATTGTTCTGGATAGGGCATTTCCGGGCCAGGGCTTTTTTGCCCTTTTCAATGATCAGAACTCTCAGATCTGAGTTTTCCGCAAGGTAGCATGCCGAAAAAAGCCCTGCAGGCCCCCCGCCCACAATAATTACATCATAATCCATTAATTCTCTTGTTTACCTGAGATATGTTCATCTTGTTCAAAACCCCCGGGTCATTATCCCTTTGGCTGTTTTTAATACAAGACAGATATTGTATGTTTTTTGGCTTACATTTTCAATTATGAACCAATTAAATAGTTTTGTCGATATTTTTATTTTTTGGGTTGACTTATAGACCAGGTTCAGCTAATTGGAGGGCATGAAAATGAACAACAAATGTAATGTGTGTGTCATAGACGGTCAGGGCGGCGGCATCGGCTCCACCATTATCCGGAAATTAAAGGAAAAGTTTGGTGAAGGCATTGTCATTCTTGCCCTTGGCACCAATGCCATTGCCACTGCCCAGATGCTCAAGTCCAGGGCAAACCGGGGAGCGTCAGGGGTCAATGCCATTGTTCATACGGTCAAGACAGCAGACGTGATAATAGGATCTGTGGGAATTATCATGCCCCATGCCATGATGGGCGAGCTGACCCCTGAAATGGCAGAAGCCATATCTGTTTCTCCTGCAAAAAAAATACTGATCCCCCTTACCCAGGAGGATATTGAAATTGTGGGCGTCAGTTCACTGCCTTTGCCAATGATTGTGGATGAACTTATAGGCAGCCATTTGACAGGTTTTCTGAAGGATTTTTTTGAAACTGCGGTTTCCTGATGTCCTTAATTGTCTGGTTTTGTTGTGAGCAAACGGCTCATGCTTTGTTGTGTTTAAAAGGGCATGGCCGTTTATATGAAAGTGTTAAGTTTTCGATAGCGGCTAATAGCTGATGCTTTCATGATTTGTTGTGGCCGGGTCGATGATCATGAGCCGGCCATACCGGTTTTATATGAAAGCCGTCAGCCATCAGTACTCAGCTAACAGCTAAAAGCTAACAGCTTTCATGCTTTGTTGTGCCTGTCAAGGCATGGACCGTTATATGGAGGGTGATTATGTGTGAGGCAAATGCGTATCTGATGACGGATCAGGAGCCTGATCTGATTATGGAAGCTGTGGATCTGGTTGAACCGGAAGAAGGCGGTATCCGCCTGATCAGCATTTTTGGTGATCAGAAGTTTATAAAGGGGTATGTCTATTCTCTGTCCCTTGTTGATCACAAGGTTTTTATAAAAGAATTCTAACCAGCTGAAATCTGGTGCGTTTACAAGAGCGCAAAACAACAGGAACATGGTTTTAACCAAAAAAAACAGTTGCCGGGTAAAATACTTTGGGCCTTTTTTGATTCTGCAAAGGAGATAAAAAGCCGGACGGCAAGTCTTGAAGTATTCCCGGCTTTTTATCTTCCCTTTTTTATCCTTCCTGGGCTGTCCTTGTGTATCTAATTGAGTTGTCCGGACAAGGGGTTTTTGTTCAGACACGGGTTATGTCATATTTTGTTTTCTGTCTGCCTGAAAAATTCTACAAGCCCCGAAAATTCTACCAGCCCCGGCTCAGATAATCATGGATTGAATCGGCAGCCGCCCGTCCTGCGCCCATGGCCAGAATAACCGTCGCCATGCCAGTGACAATATCCCCTCCGGCCCATACTGCTTTTTTGCTTGTTTTGCCGTTGGCAGGGTCTGCATCAATATTGCCCCATCTGTTCAGGGTGATTTCCGGTGTTGCATTGGTCAGGATGGGATTGGGCTTTGCACCCACTGAAACAACCACAAGGTCACAGTCCATCCGGTACTCAGATCCTTCTATGGGGACAGGACGTCTTCTGCCGGAATCGTCAGGTTCGCCAAGTTCCATTTTAAGGCATTCCATTCCAGTGAGCCGGCCGTTTTCATCGCTGAAAAACTGGGTCGGGTTGGTCAGCAGACAGAATTCTATGCCTTCTTCTTCAGCATGGTGAATCTCTTCAATTCTGGCGGGCATTTCTTCCCTGGACCGTCTGTAGACAATTTTTACTGAGTCCGCGCCCAGCCGCATGGCGGTTCTTGCCGAATCCATGGCCACATTGCCTGCGCCAAGTACAACCACATTTTTACCAATAGCAATGGGGGTGTCATATTCAGGAAAGAGATAGGCTTTCATGAGGTTTGCCCGGGTCAGATATTCATTGGCGGAAAAAACACCAATGGAATTTTCCCCGGGAAGATTCATAAATCTGGGCAGTCCTGCGCCAACACCAATATAGGCGGCATCATATCCTTCTTCAAACAATTCATCAATGGTCATGGTGGTGCCCACAACACTGTTGGCTTCAATTTTTACACCGAGCTTTTCAAGGGTCTCCACTTCAGATGCCACAATTGATTTTGGCAGCCTGAATTCCGGAATGCCGTAAACCAGTACACCGCCTGTCTTATGGAATGCTTCAAAAATAGTGACATCATGGCCTTTGAGAATAAGGTCGCCTGCAACGGTCAGGCCTGAGGGGCCGGAACCGATAACGGCAATTTTTTTGCCTGTTTTCTCAGCAATCTGGGGAAGTTTGGCTGACCCTTTTTCCCTGGCATAGTCTGCAGCAAATCTTTCAAGGTATCCGATGGCAACCGGCTGGCCTTTTTTGCCGAGGATGCATTTCCCTTCACACTGGATTTCCTGGGGGCATACCCGCCCGCATACGGCAGGGAGTGCATTCTTTTCCCAGAGTGTTTCAGCAGCCCCCTCAAAATCTCCGTCGGCTATTTTTTTGATAAACTGCGGTATCTTTACAGATACAGGGCACCCCTGCACGCAGCTTGGGTTTTTGCACTGAAGACATCTTGAGGCTTCTACCATGGCCATTTTTTCAGTCAGACCCGTGGGTACTTCTTCAAAATTTCGTTTTCTTATGTCAGCCGGCTGCTGCGGCATGACAACTCTTTTAATTTTTTCTTTTTTTCCTTTTTTTTCCGCCATTGTTTCCCCCTGTATACAATCCGGGCTGTGATATCCAGGAAATCCATGCCTTTTATATAGTCATGATCTCCCTGTCTGCCCCGGTTATTGGTTTTTCGTTAAACTGCAGTGCTTTTACAGTGATGCCTGATATGCCTCATAGCTCTTTTTTTCATCTTCCAGATAAGCAGCAAGGCGCTTGGACAGCTCGTCATAGTCAACCTTGTGCCCGTCAAACTCAGGTCCGTCAACACAGGCAAATTTTGTTTCGCCGCCCACTGAAACCCGGCAGCAACCACACATACCGGTTCCATCCACCATGATGGGGTTCAGGCTGACCATGGTTTCAATATTTTTTTCCTTTGTAATCAGTGAGACAAATTTCATCATGGGGACAGGACCAATGGCAACAACCAGGCGGACATCCTCTTTTTCAATAACATCCTTGAGAACATCAGTAACAAACCCATGGTGGCCTTTTGAGCCGTCATCTGTACATATGTGAAGGGTGTCAGACACTTTTTCCATTTTGTCTTCAAGAATCAGAAGATCCTTTGTCCTTGAACCCAGTATGGTAATGACATTATTGCCGATTTCTTTAAGCCCCCTTGTAATGGGATGAAGCACAGCAATTCCTGTTCCTCCGCCCACACAGACCACGGTCCCCTTTTTTTCAATATGGGTGGCTTTGCCCAGGGGTCCGATAACTGCAAAGTACTCATCCCCTGGTTTTAAATGGCTGAAATACGCGGTGGATTTTCCAACAACCATGTAAATTATTGTTATTGTGCCTTTTTCCGGATCAGAGTCTGCCATGGTAAGGGGAATCCGCTCTCCTTTTTCATGGCTCTGCAGGATAACGAACTGACCTGGTTTTGCTTTTTGTGCAATACGTGGTGCTTCAATTTCGTTCAGAATGATGGTCCCCTGGGCCATTTCTTCCCGATTTACAATTTTAAACATTATAACCTCCTGATATAAGTACTGATCTATGCTTTTCAGCCCTGGAGCTGCACATCAAGTTTTTGCTCCTTTGTTTTTAGTTAATGACAATAATCAGAATATTTAAATAAAATCAAGCATAAAAATTTAATCCGGTAAAAGAGTGTTCAATATTAAAGACATTTGCTCAGCAGTGCCAAAAGTACAGGTAAGGGAGACTCTGTGCTCTGTTTTTTTTGTTGACACCAGAGAAACAATTGGGTAAATATTATTTACCATTTTTTTGCAGAAAAATATAGATAATATCTATTTTTTCAGAACATTTTAAAATTATTTGGAATTTAAAAGTAAAATTAATAAATATTATTTACCAGGGATTCTAATCTTGGAAACCATTGAAACAGAAAAAAAAACAGGTACCCCTCCGGGAAAAACAAAGATAATAAATGCCATGAGAGCGCTTCTTGAAGACAGGGGCCTTTACTCCATAACCATTTCTGATATTGCTGTGACAGCCGGGGTGACCGAGGGGCTTATATATAAATATTTCAAAGATAAAAGGGACCTGCTCAACTACGTGTTAAAGGAGCATTATGAGGTTTTTCTGGTGCAGATAAAACGGGATCTTAAAGGGGTTGAGGGGGCATTGAACAAACTGAGAAAAATTATCTGGTCAAGTATTGAACGCTATGCCAACCACCGGGTGTTTGCACGGATTATTCTGCTTGAGGTTAGAAATTCAGAGGCCTACTTTAAAAGTGAGGCCTATGAACTGGTAAGAGAGTTTAACAGAATTGTCCTTGACATTATTGAGCAGGGCATTAAAAACAAAGAGATAAGAAGCGGATTAAGCGCTTCTTATATAAGGAATGCCATTTTTGGAACCATAGAGCATTCCTGCCTTAACAGGGTACTTTTCAATGAAACCGTTTCTACCGATGAAACGGCAGAACATATAACAGATCTTATTTTTAACGGTATTAAAACCTGATGCCTAAATTAAGGAGACCGCCCCATGGCAGAAATAATAGCAGATCAGCGGGATATTGATTTTGTTCTTTATGAACAGCTGAAGGCTGAGCAGCTTTTGAAAACTGAGAAATTCAGTGAGTTTAACAAAAAAATGTTTGAGATGGTTGTCAAAGAGGCAAGGACCCTGGCCATTAAAGAGGTGCTTCCCACCTATACTCAGTGTGACAGGGAGGGGGTTGTCTTTGACAAGGGAAAGGTAAAGGCCCCTGAATGTTTCAGACGGGTTCACAAACTGCTCATAGATGGAGAATGGGGGGCCCTTGCAGCAGGAACCGAGTTCGGCGGTCAGGGCCTTCCCCATACCATTGCCCAGGCAGCCAATGATTATTTGATCGGTGCGAATTATACCTTGATGACCTATGCCATTCTCGGTCACGGGGCAGGAAAGATGATTGATATCTTTGGCACGGATCTGCAGAAAACACTTTTCCTTGAAAATCTGTATACCTGCAGATGGGGCGGCACCATGCTGCTTACAGAGCCCCAGGCCGGTTCTGATCTTGGCGCACTGACCACCAGTGCGGTAAAAAATGAGGACGGCACCTATACCATTACCGGAAACAAGATTTTTATTACCAATGGTGAGCAGGATCTGACAGAAAATATCATTCACCCGGTACTTGCAAGAATTGAGGGGGCTCCTGAGGGTACAAAAGGGATCTCCATATTTATTGTCCCCAAGATATGGGTTAATGAGGATGGCACCCCTGGTGAGGACAACGATGTGGTCTGCACCGGGGTAGAGGACAAAATGGGAATTCATGGAAGTCCCACCTGCAGCCTTGCCCTGGGGGGAAAGGGAAAGTGCCGGGGTCTGCTTCTCGGCAAAGAGAATCAGGGCATGGCGATCATGTTTCACATGATGAACGGGGTCCGTCTGGAAGTGGGCACCCAGGCGTTTACCCATGCCTCAACCGCCTATCTCCATGCCCTGGCCTATGCAAAGGAACGTCTCCAGGGGAAAAGTCTGACACATAAAAAACAAGCCGGCGCATCCCAGGTTCCCATAATTGAGCATCCAGATGTGAAACGCATGCTTTTGAAAATGAAGGCCTATGTGGAAGGGATGAGAAGCCTGACCTATTTTACTGCGTTTTGTTTTGACAAGGCAGACACAGTGGAAGATATTGATAAAAGAGAGCATTATAAAAACCTCACTGAGATACTGACGCCTGTTGTAAAGGCCTATTGCAGCGAAAAAGGGTTTGATGTCTGTGTGGAGGCCATGCAGGTGTTTGGAGGCTACGGCTATACAAAGGAATATCCCATGGAGCAGCTGGTCAGGGATTGTAAGATCACCTCCATATACGAAGGGGCCAACGGGATTCAGGCCATGGATTTTGCAGGCAGAAAACTGGCCCTGAACAATGGGGCATGCCTGGCTGCTTTGATTTCAGAAATCAGTCAGACCATTAAGCAGGTGGTTTCAGATGCCAGGATCAGGGTCTATGGTGTGGCCCTTGACCAGGCAAAAAACAAACTTCACCAGGCCTGCCAGGGGATAATGGCCAAAATGGAAAACTCAGCCTTTCAATCTGCTTTTGCCTTTTCCCATCCCCTTCTGGAAGCCGCAGGGGATGTGATCATGGCGTGGATGCTGGTATGGCGGGCATCAATTGCATCAGCGGCCCTTGAAGAAATTGTCAGTGGGAAACAGGGAAAAGACAGATCAGAAATGATTGCCACCCATAAGGGAGCAGCCTTTTACCATGGGAAAATAATGGCTGCTGATTTTTTTATTCATACCATGCTGCCCGCAACCCTTGGAAAGCTTGATGCTGTTATCCAGGGAAAAAGTGCTGCAGCAGGTTTAAATGCAAATGCGTTTTAAAGATAAAGGAGAAATTTGAATGAAGGAAGTCGTTATTGTGTCAGCCTGCAGAACCGCGATTGGTACTTTCGGGGGGTCTTTACTGCCCATGAGCGGGGCGCAGTTGGCCAGTATTACAATGAAGGAAGCGGTGAAAAGAGCCGGTGTTGAGCCATCCATGATAGATGATGTCCGTTACGGATGCTGCATAGAATCGGCAGACACCCTGAATACAGCCAGGGTGGCAGCATTGCTGGCCGGGATTCCGGATCATAT